>NZ_JACGVN010000015.1:0-117008 GCF_014077245.1 Colwellia sp. BRX8-9 | reverse complement strand
TGTTTGTTGTTAGGTCGTATACCTCCAGTCGCCGCTATAATGCGGGATATAGAAGGATGATGTCGGTCAAACAATCGAGCTATATCATTAAGCGTACTTCCTTGTTGGTATTTTTCCCACATTAATGCTCTTTGCTGAGCAGTATAGATAATACGAGTTCTTCTTTTCATAGCTGCGCTCCTTTGTTTAAGGATAGCATTGCATTGACCATTTGAACTCAAGGCTAGTTGAAGAAGTAACTGCCTAAATGTTCACAAAGATACGAAAGAAGACCTTAGCCTTAGCTTATCGAGTGACAAGTGATCCGATAAAGAAGACATTGACATGAGTAGGTCAACTATATTTTAAAAAAAGAAGGGTTGCCGTTCATTAAGTGATAGTAACAATTACGTTAGATTAATAAGCTTTGAAACTTCACTTTCAATCCAAATTTTAATTATATAATATGACTATAATTTATTTATGTGTCTTTATTAGCTTATGTCACTAAAAAATTCTATATCAAATTTGATTTTACTATGTCTTTTAATAGCCGCTACTGATGCTAATAGCACTCAAAAATATATTTGTGCTACAACCCATTACCCACCTTATACTACTTTTGATAAATCCAAAAAGGTATTTACTGGCTCCGATATAGATCTCATTCAGACACTATTCAAGAGGCTCGAAATCGACATCGAAATAGTCAATTTACCTTGGGCTAGATTAAAGGTCGAAATCTCACGAAATAATTATGACTGTTTTTTCTCACTAGGAAAGTTTCCAGATAGAGAAAAGTATTTAGACTACACAAGCATACCAACACATGTGACAAAAATTGCCTTATTCGCTGCTAAAGGCGATCATAATATTAATTTAGATTTATCTAATAAAACAGTTGGCGTGCATCGAGGTATAAATTTACATTTAGATATCCCCAGCGTGCATAAGCTGGAAAATGCAGCAATACATAAATTACCATCAAATGACATTTTATTTCAAATGTTAGTGGCAAAAAGAGTAGATGTAGTTATTACCAGCCAAATTGTAGGTGAATATTTATTACAAAATCAACATCCTAATTTTAAAGTGGATGTTGATGTTATTAAGAATTATGCACTCCCTGTGTATATAGCATTTAGAAAGGGAACGATAAATATTAGTAAAGTAAATAAGGAGCTGAATAAAATAAAAAGCGCATCAAATCTCTAAAAGTAATTTTCCTTTTGGGTATGCGTAAGTAATTTAGTCCTAGGAAGTATTCAGCTTTGGACGCAAATTCACTTAGCTCTTAGTCTCGATAATTGCAGCTATAGGCTATGAACGACAGATAGTAACTCAAAAGCCAACATCAGCTTTTGGCTAGTTGAAGAAGTCTCTAATGATCACTAGTTTAATGTTAACAAAGATACGATTGTTGACATTACCATCAATATATTTTTCCATCTGTTTGCTGTGCTTAGAAGGCGCAGGTTTACCTTTACCCTGAAAGACCACTAAGCCAGCATAGCAGTCGTTCTATGTTCAATTTGTAACGTTCACTCTGTTTAGTATAGAAGTGACTAGTAATAAATTTTAACTTCCGTAGTTGCCTTGAGCGCAGTTATTACAAGTTGGACTTACAAAGCTAACTTTTCAACAATTCTTTTCTATTGAGTAAGTTAGCTGGAGGTGTGAGTGATTAAATTGGCTCTTGGTTTTTAATATCTTCTTATTTCAAAAGTTAACGCACCCAATAAAAACAGAAGAAATTCAACACAATAAATTAACACACATCAAAATGTTAGATGTATTTTTTAATTGTTCTCCTTAAATCAACTTTCATTTTTTATATAAAGTAACTAGGATAATGTCTATATCTAATCAATAAGGATGAACATGATAAAGCCACAATCAAAACTCACTTTTCGGGTGTTTTTATTTTTAACACTAACACTTTTAGTCTCTGCAAATAATGCATTTGCAAACGAAAAAAAATCTCAAATCGAAAATTTAGTACAAAAATATAATGATTACGGAAAATTTACTGGCTCGGTGTTAGTGTCACAGAGTGGAAAAATTATCTTTAAAAAGAGCTATGGCTTGGCCAACATGGAATGGAATATTCCTAATTCACCTGATACTAAGTTCAGAATAGCTTCATTAACCAAACAATTCACTTCCATGTTGATTATGCAACTTGTGCAAGACAATAAGATAAAACTAGACGCAAAAATAACAGCATATATTCCCGATTACCGAAAAGATACGGGTGATAAAGTTACAGTTCATCATTTATTAACACATACTTCAGGCATTCCCAGTTACACCAGTTTACCAGACTTCTTCAGTGATATTAGTCGAGACCCATACAGTGTTGATGATTTTACTAAAAAATATTGTAGCGGGGAGTTAGAATTTGAACCAGGCTCTACTTTTAGATACAACAATTCAGGTTATTTCTTACTGGGTAATATTATTGAAAAAGTCACTGGAAAAACTTATCAGGATGTTTTACAAGAAAAAATATTTACTCCGTTAGGTATGAAAAATTCTGGTTTCGATAACGCAAAACCACTAATTAAGAATAGAGCAAGTGGATATACTAATTCATTAGACGGATACACAAATGCTAATTATTTAGACATGTCATTACCTTACGCCGCAGGTTCAGTTTACTCGACTGTTGAAGATTTATATTTATGGGATCAAGCTCTTTATACCGAAAAACTTCTGAATAATAAAAACAAAGTAATAATGTTCACTCCATATTTAAAAAACTATTCGTACGGTTGGGGAGTAAAAGATATTGAATTAACTGAACCAAACCATAAAATTAAATCAATAGCCCATAGTGGTGGTATCAATGGATTTCAAACACTGATCACTCGATTACCTCAGGATAAACATATGATTGTACAACTTAATAATACTGGCGGAGCTGCCCTTAATGAGATGACTGATGCCATCATTAGAATTCTGTATGGTGAAGCTTTTGACGAGCCCAAAAAATCGATTGTTAGTGTTTTATACAAAACTATAAAAGAAAAAGGTATCGACTCAGCTATTCGGCTTTATCATGATTTAAAAGAATCTAAATCTAATGAATATGAATTTGCAGAACATCACCTAAACAATATGGGTTATCAACTACTAGAAATAAATAAAGTTGTTGAAGCGATTGAAATTATGAAACTTAATACCATTGAACATCCTGAATCAGGCAATGCTTATGACAGTCTAGGTGAAGCTTATCTCGTCAACGATCAAAAAGCACAAGCATTAAAAAGCTATAAAAAGTCATTAGAGTTAGAACCTGACAATAAACACGCTGTTACTGTGATTAAAGAGATTGAATCCAAATAAGCATATTCACAGAGTAAAATACTAATGTAATAAAACCAAAATTATAACTGGCCATGAAGTAAAACCGGAGGGGTATTTATTCCCTCCTTCACCTTGCGATTCACTACTAAAAAAATCACTTCCCAAGCAATATGTCAGTTTGTAAAGGCTAAGTAATTTTGACTATGAACGTGCCGACTTTTATGAGCGAAGTGAATATATACAACATACTAAATTAGACAATATAATATCAGTAATATCAGTAATATGGTATATGGTTCCCCTTCCGATACGAATATTCAAAGACAGCAATGTAGTTCAAACCAGCTCCACAAATAAGCAGTAAATTTTGTTAGAATTGTCATGAATATGACCATGATTCAACAAAAAAATAATGTCTGCAATTGGCTAGCTGAAAAAGTCTCTAATAATCACTAGCTCAATGTTAACAAAGATACGTTAGCGCACGTAGCATCAATAGATATTTAAGCTGTTTAGAGTGTTCATTAGACGTTGAGCTACCGTCATCTTAATAGTCAATAAAGCCACCAAAGCCGTCATGAGAGTTTACATGCTAAAGACAGGAGATCCGACAAGCCGACCTTATATAAAGTGGACAGTTACAAAAAATATGCCACAGGTTCAGTTAATTAGGTGGCTGAATTAACTATGTAACTACATTTAAATAATTACCTATTCTTAATATTTAAACTATAATTCAGACATTTGTGGAATAATCTAAAGTTTGTATGAATCTAATCAAATATTTCTTATTTACCCTTTTATTTATTCCATTTTTATGTTTTGGCGAAGAGTCGATAGATTTATTTGACTTGTCATTAACTGATTTACTTAATTTGAAGGTTTCAATCGCATCAAAAAATGATGAAACAATCAAAAACAGTCCTTCTTCGGTTACTATTTTTACCCGTAATGATATTGATAAAATGGGTATTACTTCTTGGACTGAACTTATCAGTCAAGTGCCCGGTTTTTATAGTATGGTTAATCCGGTCGAAGGAAACCAATCACATATCGTCATGCGTGGTCACGCACAAACATACGCCAATACACTACTTATTTTACTCAATGGCCATAGAGTGAATGATGATTATACGGGTGGCATTAATTTCTTTATTCAATTTATGGACCTAGCTGATGTTGAAAGGGTTGAAATCATTAGAGGTCCTGGTTCTTCAATATATGGTTCGAATGCATTTAGTGGTGTTATTAATATTTTAACTAAGCCCCAAAATAAAATCTCTGTGGGATTGGGAGACTTTGGTGCTCAAAAATTATTAATAAACACATCACACACATTAGGAGATTGGCAGTTAGGAGCAAGTTTGTCTTTGTTCAAGGATGATGGTTATCACTATAATGATGTTTTCGACCGTAATGAAATTCAAACAACTACACGTGATCCTAGAGAATCTACTCAACTTCGTGCTTATCTTACTCATAAAGATACAAAATTATTTGCTCAACTTTTGGATACAAAAAGATCCGATTATTATCTTTTTAGACGTTTACGAGATGGGGTAAACATCCTTGAGTTACAACATTTTATCGCCGGTATAGATCAGCGAATATATAATTCTGAGACAATGAGTTGGGATATTAGTACTAGTTACCAGCAAGCAAAAAGACGAGAACTGGGTGCATTGGTACCCAAGGGAGAAGTGCCCTTTGAGCAGGTGGACTTTCTCTTTGGAACCGACTTTAAATATCATGCGATAGATTTTGCTTTAAATGGTAAATATCAATTAAACGAAGATTTTAAAATAAATACTGGCTTGTCTTACTCTCAAAGTCAGGTTCCTGACGCTTATTTAAGAAGTAATTTCGATATATATGGCGATTCTTCTCAACTACCTGAAGTGATTACGTTTGATCAAGACGAACAAAGAACAGTTTTAGATAAAAAACGAGAAATTTCCAGTGCCTATTTGCAAACGCAGTGGCAAGTAACGTCGGCTCTGCAAATGACAGCGGGCCTTAGATATGATGGTTACAACGATATTAACAGTGCACTTATGCCTAGGTTTGCCTTGGTGCATCATTTAAATGAAAAACAAACGATTAAGTTTCTTCATGGTCAAGCTTATAGAGCCCCATCGCTTGGCGATATGTACGATGAAGAGAGTGGTCTCACTCAAGGTAGCCAAGATTTAGAAGCCAGTGAAATTAGCACCACCGAAATTGTTTATCTACATTCATATACACAATCACAGTTTACGGCAACGTTATTTTCTAACAGACAAACGAATATTATAGGTTATAAAGCCAATGAAAATGGGGTCCATGCGTTAGATAATATTGCTAAAAATGATGTTGAAGGTATTGAATTAGAATTGATTTGGCAACCAATAGATAGCTTTAGATTAGTGTCTTCTGCTACTCATTTATCAAAAAACAAAACACACTTGGAACAATCATCAGGACTACCCAAGTCGGAAGATCTTTCTCCAGATAGTTTGTTGAATTTCAGTGCTTATTACCAATACCAATCTTGGTCGTTCAATCTCAATGGTAATTGGCGCTCTAAGGTAAAAGTATTAGACGAAGGTTCGTTGTGGCTGTTAAATAGCCATATAAAAAATCAACTATCAAAAGAAGTAAGTCTATCGTTAACTATTTCAAATTTACTTGATGAGAGCTATGCCACATCATCACATACATCTTTAGGAGTAGATGAAAACGTACAAGCATTTCCTGCACGAGGACGCCAGACGATACTAAAACTTAGTTATAATTTTTAGTATCATGGTCAACTGAAACTGGACGATTTTAAGTCAATTAAATTTCATTGTGAACTCAATAAAGTAATGGCTCGCCCTTATTTTATGCCCGTATATAGATTAACAGTGGGAGCCTAAATTCGAACACTGTGTCTTTCTGCTTTGTTTCCAAAGTGATTTTGAAATACCGAAATAATTTGTGGGATGTAAGAAATAAGGTAAAAGTTAGTGTTTAGAAATGAAAGTCCAACAGCAGTTTTGGGCTTAAACCATCCCCACAAGTGAGCAGGAAATCTTGGCTAATATTATTGCTAAATATGATCTAGGATGCACAAAAGCTAATGTCGGCTTATGGCTAGTTGAAGAAGTCTCTAATGATCACTAGCTTAATGTTAACAAAGATACGAATATATACGTTAGCTTTGGCTCATCTAGCGACAAGTGTTCCGACATAGCGGTCATTCGCTGATACTTATTTCTGTCCCAAAATGTGTTTAGTCTAAGATTAGATTTTCGACATTCGATCTACAATAAATGTAATCATGGCTTAAAGTTTACCTGCCCCTGTCTATCAAGTGAGAGGCATATAGGTTGCAAGTATTCTAAACTCAACTTTGTTTTATGTAGTTTCGCACCGTAGGCATAATTCTTCGACTTACGGGGACTTCCACTGCGTCGTGCAGTCGCAGGAAGCCTGCACCCGATGTTTCAGACTGTTGTGAGCTTTTGGTATTCAAACTGTTAATAAATTCCACATTCACTAAATATGAACGATGCACCCTTAAAAATGTTTTAGGAAGGCTAGACTCTAACTCTTTTAAACTGCCTGTAAACAAGCGCTGTTGGTGGTCTTTTAGATTTATTTCTACGTAATCACCCGCAGCTTTGCAAAACACCACTTGGTTGCTGGCGATGATCTCTATTTTCCCCGCGCTGTTAATTTTGATTGTACTTGGTTCAGTTTGTTGTTGGTTTTGTTCTAGTTTGAATTGCAGTTTCGCGACTAAGGCTTGTTCTGCTTCCTTGTCTTTTTGTTCTTGGTTGAGCTTTTGCGCTTGAAGAACAAATAGTAATATTAGCACCCCTGTAATGATGTAATAAAACAGCACATCGTGAAAGGTAGTTAACGTTAATACAATTGTGACTGAAAACAAAACAAACACAGCAGCATAAATTGCCCACTCTTTTGATTTGGTCTTTACAGCTTGAGTCGTTAAAAGTGTGGCACTAATCGCACTTGGGACAAATATCGCCAAAGCGGTTTTAGGGTCAAAACCAGGGGTTAACAACACAGTTAATAAACTAAAACTGCCACCTGCAAAAACCCACAAATACGGCTTGTTCTTTTCTAATTTTAAAATAATAAAAGTCAAAAAACACAAGCCAAATAGAAGCGAGAGCGAAACAATGAGCAACAGTCTGACATCCTGAAATGGATACGGATAAGAAAATAATGAACGGGATATTTCGGCAAATAGCTGTAATGACGCAAACGAGGTCATCAATAAAAACAACAAATTGTTTGCGCGATTTCTGGGGCTGAAACTAGCCACCAAAAAGTAAATAGCGCCTAACAGGAGTGCACCTAACGGCACTATTGATACACCTAAATTCCGGTGAATAAAGTAAGTAGGGTCGGAGTAGATGCCAAAACCGATAAAATTCAGCGGGTTGCTTAAGGTTAAAAATCCGTGATGTGATGACATTTTTATAATAATTTCGTTGATTTTAGGTTTTATTAAATTAGCGGGTACATAAAACATTGCATCTATTTTACCTACCTGTTCTAGGTTAGGAATAACATTAGGTGAGCCGTTACTTCCTAAATATTGACCATTAAAATAGACCTTACTCGCCGCCTTACCTGAAATATAAACACTGTGAGGATTTTTATCTTTCAGCATATATTCAGGAACATTGACGGTTGTTTTTACCCATAAAGCTGTGTTTTGAGGATCTATTTTCCAAGCGTTTGTTGTTTTACATTCTCGTTCACTAAAACTGGGTATCACATTAGAGGAAGAGGTAATCGGGCAGATAATGACTGAGTCTAGATTAATAGTCACTAATGATTGTGAAAAACCAAACCCAGAATACAAGCACAGGATGGTACAGAGTTGAAGTAGAAAAATACGTATTGTCATGTTAAATATTATATTAAAAATTCAGTCGTTTTGCTCGACCATTTACCGATTAGTTTATACCACTTAACGGAATAAACGGAAAAAAACATGCCTTTCAACGAGTTATGAATGCATCTATTTGTTACTTAAGCAATAGTGACGACATTAAAACTCTAAGGAAGAAATTATGAATATTAAAAATTTAACCGTTGGTTTGTTGTTATTAACAGTCACATTAATGTCATTTTACAGTTTTGCGGCCAAGACGTTTAGCAATGAGAAAGAAATTCAATTCAAAAGTGGTGAGCAGTCAGTGATGGCTTACGAAGGTTCTATTCAGGTATTGGAAAACCGTAACGATAAAAATAGCCGTACCATTCCACTGACCTATGTACGTTTTCCTGCCACTGGCAATAAAAAAGGGTCACCTATAGTTTATTTGTCGGGAGGACCTGGAGGCTCAGGTATTTCTACTGCGCAGTACCCAAATTTTCGATTCCCACTATTTATGGCGTTAAGAGAGTTTGGCGATGTAATCGCTTTAGATCAGCGTGGAACAGGCAAGTCGCACATTGTCCCTAAGTGTGAATCGAAAAAATCTTTACCATTGAATGAACGTTTATCTGAATCACAAGTGACCAAGATTTATCGTGCTGCGGCAACAGAGTGTGTTGAGTTTTGGAACAAAAAAGGCGCTGATGTACTTGGTTATACTACAGTGCAAAGTGCCCACGACTTAAATGATTTAAGGAAACACCTACAGGCTGACAAACTTACTTTATGGGGCATTTCTTATGGTACTCATCTAGCACTTGCCAGTCTAAAGGTGATGGAAAATCACATAGACAAAATGGTACTTGCCAGTGCGGAAGGACTAAACCAAACAGTAAAACTACCAGCCAGAACCGAAGGGTATTTTAAGCGTTTGCAGCAAGCTATTAATCAACAGCCTAAAGCCAAAGCAGAATATCCTGATGTTATTGGCTTAGTAAAACGTGTAAACAGAAAATTAGAAGCTAACCCTATTACAGTAACAATGCCGCAAAAAGACGGTGAGCCAATTGAGTTCTTATTTCAAAAAAGTCACATGCAAGGAATAGCGTCTGCAATGATTTCAGATCCGCACCGCTATGTGTCTATGCTGTTGCAAATATACTCAGGTATTGATAGTGGAATAACTGCAATGTTACCTAGCGTTATCGAACGTGCTGGTTTTATGGACTCTAAAATCAGCTTCGACATCATGTCGTTTGGAATGGATGTCGCATCAGGCGTCTCAGACGAACGATTAAACTTAATTGAGCAACAAGCTCCAGCTTCATTAGTAGGTAAAATGCTGAATTTCCCAATGCCGCATTTAAACAAAGTTATTCCAAATTTAGACTTAGGTGATGATTTCCGCACTAAGCCAAAAAGTGACGTACCGACGTTATTATTAACAGGCACACTAGACGGAAGAACATATGTACAGTCGCAATATGAAGCTACAGCAGGTTTGAGTAACTTAACAAAAGTAACGGTAAATAATGCAGGTCATAACTTGTTTATGGTATCACCCAAAGTAACTGAAACGATTAAAATATTCTTGAGTGACAAGCCAGTAGAAGACAAAGAAATCGAGTTTACATTACCGCCATTTGTGAGGTAATAAATCGCATTTAGCTAACGGCTGCAATAGGCTCTGAACAGCCGTTAGTAACTCAAAAGTTAATGTCAGCTTTTGGCTCAGGCTGTGTGAAAACTATTTTGAACTTGCGTAATTTGGAAATATCAACGAAAAAGTGCTCTGTAGATTTAAATCTGTAATAAGTTTAGTGTCAAACTACCTTTGAATTTACATAGCGTTGCATAAAAATTGTAAGCTGAGAGTTTGGGCTATAAGCAGTCTTCTATAGACTGCTTTTTAGTTTCAATATTAGTTCGGCTTTGTACCTTCCTGACATTAGCCTTCATATACTTTTTAATGCATTATTTCTATCATGTTACGGATACTCTTCAGTGAAACACAACTACCGGTTAATTTATGCGTTAGGTTTTGTTTAAATAATAGTTAAATTGATTTTAAGTTTGGGCTATTACGGCGACTTCTCATTATTATTTTCTGATAAAAAAATAAAAAGACATTCAAGCATGACAAATAGCAATTGGCTATTAATGGAGTGTTATTAATACTAATCCTAATTCAGTTTTATCGCATTAGTGCTAATGTCTCAAAGTGGCAAAAATGATCATTAGAAGCCAGTCTCATTTAGTGATTGGTAATCTCAAACATTATGCGCTTGTACACAAGGTCATCATTTTAAGATTATTCATATGATGACCTTGCTTATACTATGCGTTTATTTACTGACTTAATACTTTATTAACTAGTTAACTCTTTGCTGACTATAACTTTTCAACTAAGTCTATCAAACGCCGCCAATACTCGTTTATAATCCAAGTGTCATTCTTAATAAAAGTATAAAAAATGAAAAATAAAATAGCTTTAACCTTATTTACTTTAGCGCTGGTAAGTGGCTGTGGCAAAGAAAGTAATGTTTCAAAAAATACCGAAGTAGATGTTGCGGCGAGTTATCAAAGCATTAACAAAGAACAACTTATTGAGCATATCAAAGTACTTGCTTCAGATGAGTTTGAAGGGCGCGCACCGTCAAGTAAAGGTGAAGCGCTTACGCTTGATTACTTAACTAAACAATTAACGGCAATCGGTTTTAAGCCAGGCAATGGTAATAGTTTCCTGCAGGCTGTACCTATGGTATCAATTGAGGCATCACCAGACATGACATTGTCAATTGGTGATAAAGACTATCAATACGGAACGGATATGGTAATGGGCTCTGCTCGCATAAGTAACCTTGAACAACTTAAAGACTCAGAATTAGTCTTTGTTGGTTACGGTATTAACGCGCCAGAGTACAACTGGAATGATTACCAAGATTTAGATGTTAAAGGTAAAACCGTTGTTATTTTAGTTAATGATCCGGGTTTTGCAACTCAAGACGCTGAACTTTTCAACGGTAATGCGATGACCTATTACGGGCGCTGGACCTATAAATATGAAGAAGCTAGCCGACAAGGTGCTGAAGGTGCGATCATCATTCATGAAACCGCTCCGGCATCATACGATTGGTCGGTAGTAGAACACTCGTGGTCTGGTCCTCAATTTGGCTTTGTGCGTGAAGACAAAAATAAAGACCGTGTTGCGGTTGAAGGTTGGATAAATAGCGATGTTGCCAAAGAATTATTTACTCAAGCCGGTGTCAACTTCGAACAGGCTAAAGTTGAGGCTGCCAAGGGAAGTTATCATCTTGATATGGGTGACTTAACAGCCTCTGTTACCGTAAATAACACCGTGAAAGAATCAGTGTCTTATAACTTTATCGCCACTTTACCTGGAAGCGTTAAGCCTGATGAGCATATTTTATATACCGCACATTGGGATCATTTAGGCAAAGATACCAGCTTAATTGGCGACCAAATTTATAATGGCGCTGTCGATAATGCATCGGGTACTGGGGCACTTATTGAAGTCGCTGAAGCCTTTGCTAAATTGCCTGTTGCACCAGCGCGTTCCATTACCATCATGGCAGTAACTGCAGAAGAACAAGGGTTGTTAGGTTCTAAGTTTTATGCGGCTAATCCTATTATTCCAGCGGCTAAGACAGTTGCAAATATTAATATGGATGCTTTAGGGGTGAATGGTCGAAGTAGTGATGTCTCTGTCTATGGATTAGGGCAGTCAGAACTTGATAACTTTCTTAGTGATGCAGCGAAGAAGCAAAACCGCACTATAGCCGGGGATCCTCGTCCTGCTGCGGGTATCTATTACCGCTCTGATCACTTTGCCTTTGCAAATATCGGCATTCCGGCGTTATATGCTAAAACGGGAGAAACTGCCGTTGATGAAGCGACTAAAGTGTTGCGAACTCAATTAAAGGAAAGTCTTGGTAAGTGTTATCACAACCTTTGTGATGAATATAATGATACATGGGATCTTTCTGGCGCCGAAGAAGATATGCAAGCATTTTTTGACATTGGTTATCAGCTTTCCAAAGAAAATGTGTGGCCACAATGGAGTAAAACATCAGAGTTTAAACGCTAAACGCTAAATATAGCTAAGCGAGTACAAGTCTACTTTATTGATGACTTTGCTCGCTTAACTCGTTAATAAAGTGTTTTTAGATGATTTTTATACCAGCTTCTCAGTAAAAAAGGCTAGGGTGCGATGCCAGGCAAGCTCGGCATTTTCTTTATCATAACGGCTGGTTGAGTCATTATGAAAGCCATGTTTGGCATTTTTATAGATCTGCATTTGATAGGGGGCTTGAACAATTTTCAAGTCACTTTCATAGTCAGGCCAAGAGTTATTAACCCTTTCATCGAGTTCAGCCAATTGAATCAGTAACGAAGCCTTAATATTTTTACGTAATTCTTTTTTGGCTGGTGTGCCATAAAAAGGTACGCCTGCAATAATCAAATCAGACTCCACTGCGGCTAAGTAATTGACTATGTAACCACCAAAACAAAAGCCAACAGCACCAAGCTTTCCATTACTTCTGTGATGTTTTTTGATGAATTTTGCTGCTGCAACAAAGTCATGCTGTATTTTTTCAGCATCCATCGACTTTTGCATAGATCTGCCTTCATCATCATTACCAGGATATCCACCTAAGGGGAACAAAGCATCTGGAGCAAAGGCAAGATACCCGGCTTTAGCTAAACGTCGAGCAACATCTTTTACGTAGGGGTTTAGGCCCCTGTTTTCATGAATAACTAAAACAACAGGCAAGGTTCCTGTTTTGTTGGTTGGTGTTACTAAGTAGCCGGCACCTTTACCGTAACCTTCGGGTGAATCGAAAGTTTCATAGGTAGCTTTTATTTCATCATCATTAAAAGAAACTTGTTCGGCTAGGGCATAATTTGGAAGCAATGCTGATGTGAGCACTGTCATTGAGTATCCCACTGCAACTAAAGTCGCTAATTTTGCCATAAAGCTTCTGCGATCCATACCGCCATGAGCGTATTCGTCGTACCAGTCAAATGCTTCTTGAGGGATATCACTAGCTGATTTTTTTGACATTTATTTATCTCACTTATTAATTTAAATAATCTAACCCTTCATAAACACCTTATAAAATATATTTATTTAAGTATTTTCGCAAATTTATTAAGGTAATTTAGTCTTGATTACTTAGACGTTATCCTTGAACTTCGATAATAAAATTTTATAGTTTTTGCCATAGTTCATTGCTGAGACGAGGCTATTACTCAAGAATAAGGTGACGATATACTTGTAGCCTTAGGGATGGATTTTTTAGTAGATAGGGTAGGTGTGGTTATATTTCATCCGTTTTTATTATAAAGATGTTAAGTAAACTGATCTTAATTGTTTAACAGTACGTAAATATTGGCTGAAACTAAATATTATCCATTAAATAGGAATTAACATGTTCAATAAATTTATTACAACAGGTTTACTCGTAGTTGCCAGCTTAGCTTTTATGCCGACTTCTCATGCAGAACACCATGGTATGAAAAAAGACATTGTTGATGTAGCTGCTGCAAATGGTTCTTTCAATACTCTTGTTGCTGCAGTTAAAGCCGGTGGACTTGTCGATACACTCAAAGGCAAAGGGCCTTTTACTGTATTTGCACCAACGGATGAAGCTTTTGCAAAGTTACCTGCAGGCACGGTTGAAATGCTATTAAAACCAGAAAACAAAGATAAATTAGTATCGATTTTAACTTATCACGTCGTTGCTGGAAAAGTGATGTCTACAGATGTTGTTAAAGTAGACAGTGCTACTACAGTGCAAGGCCAAATGTTGATGGTGAAAGTAGATGGCGGTAATGTAATGATAAACAATGCGAAAGTGATAATGGCTGACGTTAAAGCAAGTAACGGTGTCATACATGTCATTGATACAGTGTTAATGCCTAAGTAAAGTTATTGTAAAGTATTGCTTTAACTACTGATACTTAATCAATTGTTTACTATTAAGCCAGCTTTAGCTGGCTTTTTCTATCGCGATGCGAATAAAAAACTTTTTACCCGCTTATCTGTTTGCCGATAAATCAATAATAGTGGCAATAAACCTTGCTGCCCCTCCAAATATAGTGATAATCGGGCAAGGTTCTATTTACTGAGTTTATAAAGTGCAACTATTAGCAGTAACGTGTTTGAATAAAACACTACGATTAGAAGGTTCAATGGCGGGATGGCAACAACTTTTTTGGGACGACCAGTGTGTCTCACAAATTGACGCAGTCGATGGCAACGATACCTTTACCCATCAATTCTCTCTACAAAGTGAACAAGGTGATTTACATATAGAACTTAAGGGCACACTGCATTGGCAGCCTTTTGCGCTTAAATACCAGCTTTTTGTTGATAATAAACTTCAACAAGAAGATACCCTCATTGAAAAAGATATAGAACAACGCCAAGTTAGCCAAGCTAGCAAGCAGCCGATGAAATTTAGTTTCATTGGCATGGCTGGACTTGGCTTGAAATTGTTAAAAAGTGCCAAAGTCATCAAAGTGCTATTTGCTGCGGGTAGTTTAGCCGCATATAGCTGGTTATTTTCTATTGAATTTGCCATAGCACTTATTCTTTGTCTCGTCTTTCATGAATATGGACATATTAAGGCGATGAAATACTTTGGTTTGAAAACCAAAGGTATTTACCTTATTCCTTTTGTCGGAGGCTTAGCATTGAGCGACGATAAAATTAATACCCGCTGGCAAGATGTTGTTATTTCGATAATGGGCCCTTTCTTTGGCCTAATACTCTCTATTGCTTGCTTGGTAGGTTACTGGCTAACCGATTTAGAAATACTGGCCGGTTTAGCGGTTTTTAATGCCTTACTTAATCTATTTAATTTGTTGCCGGTATTACCCTTAGATGGTGGACACATACTCAAGAGTATTGCCTTTTCAATTAATACCCGTGTTGGTTTAGTTGCTTGTGTATTAGGTGCTGCATTAGGTGTTTATATTAGTTATCACTTTGGTTTAGCGCTATTAGGCTTTTTACTTGCTATTGGTAGTATAGAAATTTTCTTTGAATATAAACGTCGACATTTGAGTGACCTATTACCCTTAAACCGTTATGCTCAAGTTGTCTCAGTATTATGGTACGTCATTACATTAGGCGGGCTAAGTGGCATTATTTGGTTTGTTGGTCAAACAGGCAACAGTGCGTTGTCATTACCGCTGAAAATACTGGGAAGTTAATTTAACAGCTCGACAATTACCCGGCTATTATTACGTTAACGGCAAACGGCCATCTTTTTAAAGCATTCTTTTATCCTCTCTTCGTTAACACCACAATGATAACGGAGGGTCGATAGCTACTGCTTTTATAATATCGGTACGTGAAATAATGCCCACTACTTTGCCATTGTTTTCTAAAATAGGAATTATGTGCAAACGATTTTTTACTTGCAGGACCGCAATACGTCGGATGTCTGTAACTGGTTCTGCGGTATAAATTTTAGAATGCTCATTGAGAAATAAATCAGCGACGCTTTTTGATTTTGCACTTTTATCAACATCAGTGCCATGCTTTAAAAGATATTCGTAAAGTTGTTGTCTAGATAAGCTCCCCATAAGTTGTTGCTGGCTATTTACAATTGGAAATTCTTGATATGCCCGCTCGGTAAATATCTTAATAACCGTCGTTAAAGTATCACTGGCTGATATTACGGCAACGGGGTAAGTCATAATTTGATAAGCGTGACATATCAACTCTTTTGTCTCAGTTTTACTGATAGCATCTTTATAAGCATCAATGGCTTTTGGGGGCGGCGAATAACCTTTTTTTAGCAAAGGTGAAAGCTCATCGAGTTCCTGAAAACTTCGTGATTGCTCCGTCAATTGTGTTTTTTGAACATGATAGAGCTCTTCCAGTGGGCCTGAAAAGCTTCGTCCATTTGGCGTGTATATTGCGAACATGATTATCTCCTTTTACATAATGTGTTTATTGAATGCCCCATGCGCCAATATAATTATTATCATTTAAGTTTCTAGCGTTATGGTGTTCACTAACCCAGTTATTAAATAAACGAGTAAATAAGTTGCGTTATTTACTCGTTATTTTATTGGAAAGGGGTGAACACAGCGGATAGCATTGTTAGTTAACCATTAATTCAATACGCTCTAGTTCGACCCTTTTAGAGAGTTCAATATCACTTTTAGGAGACCAAGTCGGATAATTTTTTTGCTGGCGCTTTACCTTTTTTAAAAAACTTGCTCTTGCTCTTGATAGGGCAATATTCACCGCTGACATTACAGAGCTTTGATTATCAGTAACAACAATATCAGGCATACCTTTACTGTAAATAACTACTCTACAGTGCTTATCTTTACCACCTTTGGGGCCGTTAATATCATCAATGGTCACTTTTATTACTTGAACACGATCATAATATTTATTAAACATGTGACGTGCTTTATCTCGGATGTGCGACAAGTTTTCTGACGAAAGTTCAATTTTCAGATCGGTAATTGTTAATTCCATAAGTGCCTCGTTTAATTTTAAAAATGATTATTTACTATGACTCAGCGCAAAAGTGTTAACAGCGATGTTATCGCTTAGACAACATCGTTGTTAACTGCTTAGCTGTGTTATTTATAACTAACTATTTACTGCAATTAAAGTCGATTGTAATTGTTTTATTATCAACTAAAAGTTGATAACTGTTTTTTTTAGTAGTGTGAATTACTGATAAGGCGATAGGGAATAAAGGGATGTTTAGGCTCAGTTTAACCATGCTGTTCAGTGGTGCTTTTATACGACAGTAAGCTAAGGTATAGTGAAAGGAGCGATTATTATTGCTAAATACTACATGTACTTAGTGTTAATGACCTCTATTCGCTAATAATGCGATGCATGCGCTATTTTATCAAAAGGTTAAATACTTGGCTGTTCAGCCAGTATCAACCTTATGAAAAAATTAATTTAATTAGCCCATCATTTAACCTACTTTATTAAGCAGGTTAACTTAACAGTGATTTAGCGAGATAAAATATCGTTTGATATCATTTCTTTTTGTAATAATGAACGGCCATTAGTTTCAATATGAGCAAGAAATTCAGCCGCTAATAAGGTTTGACGTTTTGATTTAGACCAAACAAAAAACCAATGAGCATTTATTGGCAGTTCACTTATTGGTAAACGCACTAGTCCACTTTGTCCACCATACATTAAGGTATGCGCTGATAATATTGAGATGCCAAGCTTTGACATCACCAGATGTTTAATTGCTTCATTACTTTCAATGGTCATTTTTACATTTAGCTTAGTGTTATGATGCTTTAAAAATTCCTCAATGGCATACCTTGTACCTGAACCTTTTTCACGCATAATGAAAGGTTCCTTGCTTAAATCTTTTAAAGTGAGGTTTTTCTTTTTAGCAATGGGGTGGTCTTGATGTGCTATGGCTACCAGCGGATTGGTTAAAAATTCAATCGACTCAGTTTCAATATCAGATGGCGGATGACTAAACACATAGAAGTCGTCAATACCTTGCTTTAGGCGATCAATGGTTTGTTGTCGATTACCAATATTTAACTGTATATCTATATCTGGATATTTTTCTAAAAAAGGTCCCAACAAATGGGGAATAAAATATTTAGAAGTGGTGACAACAGCCAACCTTAAGGTGCCAGACTTAAAACCTTTAATATTGCCTATCGCCATATCAAGTCGTGAAAAACTATCAAGTACCTCTACCGCGGTTTTTACTAACTCTAGGCCTATATCCGTAAATAATATTTGTCTATTGGTATAGTTATATAGAGGAGCTCCCATTGCCTCTGCAAGCTTTTTCATTTGTATTGATACCGTTGGTTGCGTTAGAAAAAGTGCTTTTGACGCTTCTTTAATACTACCTTTATCATGAACTGACAATAATATTTCCAGCTGTCTGATTGTGCCAACATGAGCATGAAGCCTTGATTTCATAATTACATCCCGCCAAATAGATTTTTATCTATTTATACTATAGGTAATATCAATTTTTATCTATTTATCTTTTTTGTCATAATATCACTATCAGAATATTTAATTAGCGGATTGATGTTTAACTCAAGCCAGCGCTTAACCATTAAAAATAAGGCCATTTACAATGAAAAAGATTAAAGTCGCGATTATCATGGGATCACAGTCAGATTGGCCAGTGATGAAAAATGCGGTTACAGTTCTTGAAGCACTGGGCATTGAGTATAAAGCTATGGTTGTTTCAGCCCATCGTACCCCTAAACGTTTATATGACTTTGCTGAGAATGCCGATAAAGAGTACAGCGTGATTATAGCGGGTGCTGGTGGCGCCGCACATTTACCCGGTATGGCTGCCGCATTAACTTGGTTACCTGTTATTGGTGTGCCGGTAATGAGCAAAGCACTCAAAGGAATTGACAGTCTATTATCTATCGTACAAATGCCTAAAGGCGTTGCAGTTGCCACCCAAGGTATTGGCGAAGCAGGCGCATTTAATGCGGGGTTAATGGCCTCACAAATCCTTGCTATTAATGATACGGTACTGCAAGGCAAGCTACAAATATGGCGTTCACAGCAAAGTGAAAGTGTCTCATGGGAGGTAGAATAATGCGCATAGCCATTGTAGGTTGTGGACAACTTTCTCGTATGTTGGCACTTGCAGGACTGCCACTAGGGATAAAATTCAGCTTTATTAATGATAATCTCCAGCAAGTAACTGATTGTGTTGACGGTTTAGGTCGAGTGGTTACACTGACTAAAAATTGGCAGGAAGAGCAAAATATTCATAAGCTTTATAACCTCCTTGGAAAGCCTGATGTAATTACCGTAGAAAAAGAACAAGTAGATATAGAATTGCTTAAAGCTCTGCAAGCATATTGTGATGTTTTGCCAAACATTGAAGCAATTTCTGCCTGTCAGCATCGTTATCGAGAAAAGCAATTATTAGAAAAATTATCAATACCAACTTCACCCTTTGCTTATTCGTTGCCAGCTAGTGAAGCATTGAAAGTCTTACAGCTACCTATGGTGGTTAAATCTTGTAGTGATGGCTACGATGGTAAAAACCAATGGGTTCTAAAAACCTTGGCAGATATTGAAGACTTTGACCGTTTAAACATCGAAGATTATATTATTGAAGCTTGGATAAAGTTTGAACGAGAAATATCTCTCGTCTCGGTTCGCTCAAAAAATGGCAATATTGAACATTATGCTTTAACAGAGAATACCCATAAAAACGGTATTTTGCTGCAATCTATTGCACCCGCTATAGATCAAAATAATACGCTAGCGCTTAAAACTCAAGCTTATATGGAAAGCGTATTAAATGCCCTCGACTATGTTGGTGTTCTGGCGATGGAGTGCTTTGTCGTTGATGGTGAATTAATGATCAATGAATTAGCACCTCGTGTTCACAATAGTGGACATTGGACACAAGCAGGGAGTATAACCTGCCAATTTGAAAATCATATAAGAGCGGTTGCTGGCTTAGTGCTAGGTAGCACAGAGTTACTTGGCACAGCGGGTATGATTAATTTAATCGGTAATGAAAAACCGCCAATGACTTCGCTTTCAGCTTTATCAACATTGCATTGGTACAATAAATCAGTAAAACCGCAACGAAAATTGGGTCATGTTAATTTTTTCGACAAAGACCGAGTAAATCTTGTTCAACAAATGGATAATTTTGAGTGCGATCTTAAGTTGAATCATATTCGTTAGGTTCTATGTTTTTCTGTTTACGGGTCAGATAAAATGTTATCTGGCCTGATCATCTTTTTTAGTAAGGATTTGCGCGGTGTTTGGAAATCGTTTTAAAGAGTTCAATCTCAAAGGAGATATGTTTGGTGGTGTAACTACCGCAATTATTTCTTTGCCTTTAGCACTTGCTTTTGGTGTTGCGTCAGGAGCTGGCGCTGAAGCTGGGCTTTGGGGCGCGATAATGGTTGGATTTTTTGCCGCATTGTTTGGTGGTTCATCTAGTTTGATATCAGAGCCTACCGGTCCAATGACCGTTATTATGACAGCCATATTAACCAGCATGATGGCAAAATATCCAGAAACAGGCATGGCAATTTCATTTACTATTGTGATGATGGCCGGTGCATTTCAGATGTTACTTGGCACACTAAAGCTCGGAAAATATATTACGTTAATGCCTTATAGTGTGATTTCTGGCTTTATGTCAGGCATAGGTGTTATTTTAATTATCTTGCAGTTAGCTCCGTTGTTAGGACATCAGACACCTTCTGGTGGCGTTACGGGAAGCTTATCAGCACTGCCTAATATACTCGCAAATATTAAGTTCAGTGAATTATTTTTAGGGGCACTTACTTTAGGTATTTTATTTTACTTACCTAAACATTACCGCAAATATGTTCCGGCTCAACTGGTCGCATTAGTTGTTGTTACTGTACTTTCTTTAATTTTTTTCAACAGCGATGACATCCGCAGAATTGGTGAGATACCGGCAGGTTTACCTTCTTTAGTTATTCCTCATTTCAACGTCGACATCTTTACTACTATGGTGATAGATGCTTTGGTCCTGGGCACACTTGGCTGCATTGATACCTTATTGACTGCTGTGATTGGTGATTCATTAACACGAAAAGAACATGATCCCGACCGGGAGTTACGCGGACAAGGTATCGCTAATATGATCTCTGGCTTGTTCGGTGCTTTACCAGGCGCTGGCGCAACTATGGGTACCGTGACTAATATTCAAGTGGGTGCACGCTCACCTGTGTCAGGTATCATTCGCGCCTTGGTACTTGCATTAGTGGTGTTAGTGGCTGCAGGTCTAACTGAGCCTATCCCCATGGCTGTGTTAGCGGGGATTGCCGTTTATGTAGGTTTTAATATCCTTGACTGGAGCTTTATTCAACGTGCTCATAAAGTCAGTGTTCAGGGCATGGCCATTATGTATGGTGTTATGTTATTAACTATTTTTGTTGATTTAATTGTCGCTGTAGGTCTTGGTGTCTTCATTTCTAATATCATTGTTATTGAGCGTTTAAGTCGAGAGCAGGCCAGAAAGGTTAAAGCAATTAGTGATGCTGATGGCAATGATGTGCCATTAACTGTGCTTGAACGCGGCTTACTCGATAAAGCGAATGGTAAAGTGTTATTTTTTTACTTATCAGGGCCGATGATTTTTAGTGTATCAAAAGCTATTTCTCGTCAGCATACCAGTGTTGCAGATTTTGAGGTGATGATCCTTGATTTAACGGATGTCCCTATGATTGATGAAACGGTAGGTCTCGCGCTAGAAAACGCAGTAAAAGATGCTCAAGATGGTCAATGTGAAGTTTTTTTATTGTGCCCAAATAAGCAAACACATCAACAGCTCGAAAAGTGTAATGTATTGGATTTAGTCGCCAATGATAATATCTATTCATTGCGCTATGAAGCTTTAGAAGCCTCGCTAACTTATCTAGAAAAAAAGCACAGTAAGCTTGACTAAATGCTTGCATGACACAAAAACTTATCAACAGAGAAACTTGTGCAATGAATATGCTCAGCTTATCCTGGCTGAACTTATTAAAATAATATAAAAGATAGCAGTTGCTTAGGTAAATAAACGATATACTGACAGCCTAAGTATAAAATAAATAATGAATTTCTAGGGAACAACCACATGTACATGATAATTAAGCATCTACACATAACCATAATTACACTTACTTTTGTTCTTTTTCTCATTAACTTTGTGTTAATGATGAAAGGGTCTGATAAAGCTAACAACAAACTGTTAAAAATTGGACCACATATTTTATATACGTTATTTGCTGTTACTTTTATTTATTTGGTGATCGTTAACCCGCTTAATTTGTATCCTTTCGTTAATGGTTGGGCATCATCTAAACTTGCAGGTTTTGTTATCTATGTCCTCTCTATTACGTTGGCGCTTAAGTGGGCTAAGACTAATTTGTGGCGTATTGCTGGCTTAATTAGTGCCATATTTTGGCTAGCTATGACGGCGCGACTTGGTTTTGCTGATCATATTAAAACCAAGGGGATGAATGAAGATGTTAACGCTTATATTGACCTTGGGCGGGCTATGATAGCGAATATTTGCTAGTTTCGAGCCGTATTTTCAATATTGATATTTTCTATGATCATAACGTTATGGCTTTATGAACATAGATATATCGATATATTTACCCTGCTTTTCATATAGGAAGATCCATGAGACACGAAGAATTACCTGAAAATCATTCAGATCCATTGTTAAAGGTACTGCATCGCTCGATTCGATTTGCGATAAGAATACTGGCCTTGTTAATGGTATTAGTGATCTATTGGAGTATCGCTGATGTGGTTTATGTACTCTATTTGAAACTATCGATGCCGCCTTATTTTCTTTTAGATATTGATGATATTTTACAAACTTTTGGCGCTTTTATGGTGGTGTTAATCGCGGTTGAAATCTTTATCAATATTCGTTTGTACCTTGGCTCAAACGTTATCCCGGTAGAATTGGTTGTTGCCACAGCATTGATGGCAGTTGCCCGTAAAGTTATTGTGTTAGATCTTAAACTTGTTTCTGCAGATCAAATTGTTGGTCTTGCTTTGGTGACTATTTCTCTTGGAGTAACGTACTGGTTAATAAAAAAGAAAAGTACGCAAGCTAACGAGATAATTAAGCCAGAATCATAATT
Organism: Colwellia sp. BRX8-9; assembly: GCF_014077245.1. Lineage (NCBI taxonomy): Bacteria > Pseudomonadati > Pseudomonadota > Gammaproteobacteria > Alteromonadales > Colwelliaceae > Colwellia > Colwellia sp. BRX8-9. The sequence goes on along the minus strand of NZ_JACGVN010000015.1, from coordinate 94,177 downwards.
TATTGACTTCTTACATATAATTTTGAGTTGTAGTGTCCGTTTACCCCAATGAAAACATTAATGTTAAATTTAACGTTTTCTTATGCGGTTTATCTGCTTGTTAGTATAAGTTATTAAGGCTAAATTCAGCGTATAAGTTAGCCTTAATACTTCGATAAATACGAATTAAACACCTAGTATATTCGAATCTACATTAAATAAATCAGATAATAAATCAAGACTCCTGCTAAGGAATAAGCAGTGAGTCATGATGTTTTTGTCTTTTAACTTTCTTCCCCTGTTACCGCCAAAGGTGGTCATGGCTCATTAGTCAATGAGCCTGCGGGTAAAAAATTTTGGCAGCACAACTATCAGGCTAAAGACCCGAGTTGATTATTGAGAATCGACTAGCTTGTCTTGAGTTTTAAGTTCAAAATCACTGGCATCATGGCGTTCATGTAATTGTTCTTCTAACTCTCCCCAAGTACGATTGACCATTAAACCACGCTTAACAGCTGCTCGATTGCCAACTTCTTCGGTCCATCGCAATAAGTTTTTATAGGATTGCGTTTGTAAAAACTCTGCAGCTTCATAGACTTTATTTTGTACTAATGCTCCATACCATGGCCATATAGCGATATCTGCAATAGTGTATTGCTCGCCACACATATATTTATTATTGGCTAAATGACGGTCGAGTACATCGAGTTGTCGTTTAACTTCCATAGTGAAACGTTCTATTGGATATTCAAATTTTTCGGGTGCGTAAGCAAAAAAATGACCAAACCCACCGCCTAAATAAGGGCCACTACCCACTTGCCAAAATAGCCATGATAAGCATTGTGCTTTAAGTAACGGCTCTTTGGGTATGAAGGCAGCAAACTTTTCAGCCAAATGCAGAAGTATCGCGCCAGATTCAAAAATGGGCAGTTTATTATCGCCACTATTATCAACTAAAGCCGGTATTTTAGAGTTGGGATTGATATCAACAAAGCCTGAGCTAAATTGATCACCGGCCATTATATCAATCAAGTGCGCATCGTATTCGGCTTCTGCTATATTTAACGCTAATAGCTCTTCTAACAAAATGGTGATTTTGACACCATTAGGGGTAGCCAGCGAGTATAGCTGGAAAGGGTGCTTACCTACGGGCAAGTCGCCTTGATGCGTTTCTCCTGCAATAGGGCGATTAATACTGGCAAATTTACCACCAGACTCTTTATTCCATTCCCATATCTTTGGTGGTACATAGGTATCTGTAGACATTGTAGACTCCGTAATTATGATTGAGACTATCATTGAATGATAGTGGGATTTTTAACTAAGTAATAGCAAATTATAAACCCATAATATCAGCTTAGTCTGCTGAAAAATAATGGTGTTAGTAAGCTAACCCCTTAGTGTCTTTAATTTAACTCCATTATTTAAAATTCAACTGATATTTTTTGAGTAATTCTTGATAGTAAGGAGACGCTTTTAACTGCTCAGTGAGTTGCCCAAGTGTGGTATTTATTGCTAGCGAGTCTTTTCTCTTCTTGGTTAGCGCCATATAGACAGGAGTCATTGATATATGTGGCTCTATAGCCTTAACATGGGCGCCAACCTTTTCTTTTAAAATTAATTGATTAAACACTAATGGGTTACTGATTAACATGTCTATTTGTTTGCCGAGCAACAGTTTTAAAAGTACTTCTTCTGTTAATGCGGGCAATTTATTTAGGTAGCTGGCACCATCAAAATATTCGCCGTAGGAATATTCTCTAATAGTGCCGACAGAGTAGGATGTTAGTTGTTTTAATTTTCCATCAAACTCAAAATTATTATCTTTTAAAGTGAATAATTGATTAATTTCATTAGCATAAGAAGGCTCAATAAAATGATACATTTGTTCGCGCTTCGGTGTTTTAAATAAGGTCAGTATTAAATCGATCCTGCCTTCTGCAACCAAGTGAACGGCCCTTGGCCAAGGGAGAATAATAAACTCAAAATCATAGTTTGAATGTGCTTCAATATAATTAAGAACCTCAACCGAAAAACCTTTTATTTCACCATTTTCTGGATAGTAAAATGGGTAGTAACCAATATTTTCCGTAGCTACGGTTAGAATTATTTTGCCCTTTTCCAATAACGCCAAATCTGGCTTTGCGCTCGATTGTGCTAATGCACTTAATGAGTAAAGGAAAAGTAAAGGTATTATTTTTATAAATTTCATCATTATAGGCAGTATAAAGCTTTATTTTTATTTATCTAGCAACTATTGATAGTCAACTTAAAGCCAGTAAAGAACATGATTAGTTGTTAACGTTTTCACCAATTATCTGTTTATACCATTTATTTTCACTGACAAAGTCTGTTGTCGACTTTACTTTGTCAATAAAAGTTAAACCGTTCAAATTCATGCTGAAAAACTGGCTAATTCTTTTTGTTGTTCAATACCTTGTCAGTGATAATGTCGGAATCTGATGTCACTGTACCATGGCACAAAACTGCGCATCCTAGGTACACTTAAACAGTCTTCTCAACCTTTTTTTCTTTAAGCTAATAAGGTCAATACTTCAGGATTGATCATGGCCGTTGCTGGCACTCCTCATCTTAAATATTTTAAACCTCAACTGCACGTTGCCTTAATACAGCACCGCCTATATGCGCGATAGAATGCGCGATAGAGTAGGGAGCGGACTTTAGTTGTTTAATCTTTTGTTTTAATGGTTATTTCAATGTTTTTATTGTCACCGGCAAACCATTTTTGCACATAGATAGACCCTAAAACGGGGGGCATTCCATTCTCAGGTACTTCTTTATATCGAATACTGTTTTTATTGTGCTTTTCAAACTCGAAGTTAATCACTTTCTCAGACACCGGAAATTCACCTTTATTTACTATAAAGATGTATTGTATAAGTGCTGTTAAATAAATTCTAGTACTAGATACTCTCTATATTTCAGCGAAATATCAGGCTGCGTTACTTAGTATTAAGACTCTTTTTATTGTTGGCTATTTTTTATTTTGCCACCCCTGATAACTTAAAAATATGGCTTAGTGATACATTTCGAGAAAAAATAGCGCTATCATTGACGCAACATCCTTTAATAATGCTATTTTGACAGTAAAATTAAGTCACTATTGCTAGATAAACAGCCATTGGCTGTTGAGTAAAACGCGATTGAATGCTGATATAAATATTAATTTTCTTAATCATATTGACAAAATAAGTGCTATTGATTGGCAGGCGTTAAATAATTCACCTAGCCCTTTTCTTGCTTATGAGTTTTTTAGCGCGCTTGAAAAAAGTGACTCAGTTAGTGTTAAACAAGGTTGGCAAGCTCATCATTTAGTGACATCAACAAACGGTGATGTCACAGGTGTGATGCCGATGTACTTGAAAAGCCACTCTTGGGGGGAGTATGTTTTTGATTGGGATTGGGCCGAGGCTTATCAACGCAATGAGATAAATTATTACCCTAAATTAGTCGCAACTATTCCCTTTACCCCCGTAACCAGTAATAAATTACTTTCAGAAAAACTCCAAATAAATGAGTTGTTTGCACCGCTCATTGAACATTGCCAGCAAGAAAACATTAATAGTTGGCATATATTATACTGTGATGAAATAAAAACAGTTTTACCAGCGGATATTTATCAACGTAATACGGTGCAATTTCACTGGTTTAATCGTGATTATAAAACCTTTGACGACTTTCTAGGTACGTTTACTTCGCGCAAAAGAAAAAACACTCGCAAAGAAAGGCTGTCTATTACTCAACAAGATATTAAAATTCGTCAACTGAAAAATAGCGAAATTAGCCGACAAGAACTTGATTTTTTCTATCTAACTTATCAATTAACTTATTTAAAGCGGGGTCATCAACCACACTTGAGCTATGATTTTTTTAAGCAAATAGTGCTTAGTATGACTGATAATATTTTATTGATCATCGCCAGTCATCAGCAAGAAGACATCGCCTGTGCGCTCTTTTTTTATGATGATACTCACTTATATGGGCGATATTGGGGCTGTACTAAACATTATAATAATTTACATTTTGAGCTTTGTTATTATCGAGGTATCGAGTTTTGTATTGAACACAACTTGCAAGTTTTTAACCCGGGTACTCAAGGTGAACACAAAATTCAACGGGGCTTTGAACCAACATTAACCTACTCTTACCACTGGATAAAACACCCAGCTTTTAAGGCAGCAATTAAAAATTTTTGTCATCAAGAGCAACAGCATATGCTAACGTACCAGCAGCAATGCCAGCAGGCGTTACCTTTCAAAACGTTAGCTACCAATGAATCAACTTAAGAAAAATAATGAATAAACCTTTTTCCCAAGCATGTGAAAACAATAAATCACCTATTTTGAATGTTTTAACGAAAGTGTTTGCAAGTGCTAAGCATGTCCTTGAAATTGGCTCAGGAACAGGGCAGCACGCGGCCTTTTTTGGTCCAAATTTACCCCATCTAACCTGGCAAACCAGTGATTTACTAATAAACCATCAGGGTATTAATGCCTGGCTCGATGAAAGCAAGTGGTTGAATGTAAAAAGGCCGGTCGTCGTTGATCTAAATAGAACTTGGCCTAAGCTTAATCAAAATGCCCCCCTTGATGGCGTATATACCGCTAATACACTGCATATCATTAGCTGGCCATTAGTGGTTAAGTTTTTTGAGGGGCTTGCGCAAAACTTATCATCTTCAGCAAGTATTTGTATATACGGACCTTTTAACTATCAAGGGCAGTTCTCTAGTGAGAGTAACGCAGACTTCGATGTGTGGCTTAAAGAAAGAGATAAGGATAGCGGTATTAGAGATATTGAGGCAGTCTTATTATTGGCAACGGGAGCAGGACTTGAGTTAATTGACGATCATCCAATGCCCGCGAATAATCGGCTATTAGTTTTTTCTAAAATATAAAAATTCAATATCGTCAATATTTAACGCCGCTCTCGATTTCAAGCGATTAACAAAAATTGATTAATGGCTTGATGAAAGCCGCTATTTGAAATCGCCGATGTATTTGTTGACGATTGTCTGGATCTCCCCATTACTTTTAAGCTTTTCTACTGATTTTTTTAATATTTTCATTGTCTGGGTATTTATCTTCTTTTTAGAAAAATGAAGTACAAAATCTTTGAAACTTAGTTGTAATGGTGAATTCAATACCTCAGGTTTTATGCCAAGTTGCTTAGCGTTGTAATATAATCCAACATTGGTACCAATACAGCCGTCAATTCGACCACTGATTAACAGTTTTAGCATTTGTGTGTAATTATTGACTTCAACTTTATTAATGGCGGTATCATTATCAAAATTGACATCAAATTCACCGCCTCGCACCACTCCCACTGTTTTTCCATGGAGATCCTTTAGGCTTCGATAGTGAGTTCCCGCCCTAGACAGGATAATAATTGGCATAGTGATCACTGAGACTAATGGGATGGAGATCGCGGGCAACTGATCATTATTGAAACGTAGCACAAAATCTGATTTGCCTTGTTTCAGGTGAATAATAGTACGAGCATAAGGAATTATCTTATTGGTATAGTTAAGCCCTGCTACTTCGGCAATTCTATTACTTATTTCGAACATCATTCCAGTTGGCTTACTATTGTCCCCAATAAAGCCAAAGGGAGCGACATTGATTGTTTCAATCTGGAGTGTTTGCCCGGAAAGTGGAAAAACATTGCCTATTAACGTCATCAAGGTAATAAATTTTACTAGCATATTTTTATTACGTTGTTTCATTACGGCTCTCTTATTATGAAAAGATAACTGTTCAACTTGCGATTAAACGTATACGAGAATAGTGTTAATAGCACACAGCTAACCACCAATTTTACTGGAATGTGTATTTAATTAATTAAACTCACCATGTTTTTTTGCCACTTCTTCCTGATAGTTAACAATACACCACGTTGCTCAAGTAGCATCATTGCATTAATAAGGTTATCTACAATGACTTGCTCTGTGTTTAAACTGCAAGCAAAATGAAAGTTTAGTGTTAACGCCTTGAACTGAAATACATTTTTATATTTTGTTGTTTCTCCCAAGTCTTTTACTCTATTTCTAAGTAAATCATCATTGAGAACAACTAAATCAATATGGCGACTAGATAGGTCTAATAATTTTAATAAGGCATCATAATTGTCAACCACATAAAGGTTTTGGTTTTCAATAAATTTTTTTGATAATAAAAAATGGTGGGTAACATCATCACGTATCACCGCAATGTTATATTTTTTAGCTTCTTCTATAGCAGAGATAGTTATCTGACTATTATTAAGGGAATAAAGAGAGATGGTACTTGAAGCAATATGTCCAACCCACTTAAACAAAGGCTCACGCTCTGGGATACGAGCAAGTGAATATATACAGGTGTTTTTTCCATGCTGTGCTCTTCTATAAGACAACGCCCATGGGTGAGCACTGATGGCGTATTCATACTGAGCTTGTGCTAACGTCGCTTCGACTATTTCTGTTGACAAGCCTTCTATTGCATTGGTCGTGACAATTTGAAAAGGAGCCAAATGTTCAGTAAGAATGCTGATCTTAGTTGCAGATACTTGGCCGCAGTAAAATACCAATAACAATACTAAGCCAAAAGCTAAATTTTTCTTTAGTCCTTTCATAAATTTTATAATTTCATTCATCATATTTTAAACTATAGCTTAGATAATCATTTTACCAACCCCCTCAGGCAATTAATGTTAACGGGATAAACTTTAAATAGCCGTCGGTACTTCTTGATAGATTTTATAAGGTTAAATACCGTAATAATATGGTTATTGGCTTAATGACCCGTAACCACTTATCCCCTTAAAGTAACTTTGCGGTTATCACATACCTTTCATTGCTATTACTGCTCGAGTTATTAAAAGGGTAGCAAGTGATTAATATTAATGATGAGTCATCAGCTAGCAGGGGCATTTGACCTGTTGAAGCGTCAACAATGTTAATCGCTTCAACTTGATAAAGCTGGCTTTGACCATATCGGTCAGTTAATGAAATAATATCCTTCATATCTACCTCGTCTAAAAATGAAAAGTGGCTATCTCTATGGCCAGCAACCACAAAAGGTTGAGCACGGCTGACCTGGTTGAAAGGAGCAATAGCCCCGGCTGAAAAAGCGAGTGTGGTTGGGTCGCCGCCATTAAGTATCACCAGAGACTTTGCTAAGCGTTTAAATGAAAGCTCGGCAATAGGGTAGGTATCAGCCCATGGCCAAGGTTTTATTCTTTGCTGTAAAGCCAGTGTCTGATGCCAGCTATAATTAATTAATTGCTGAGATAACCAAGCTTTAGTAGGCAACCAACTGGCTTGTAAACACAGCAAGCTACCGATGATCAATAAGGATGTTTTAATTAATTTTTTCAAGGTTGACCACCCCTTAATTTAATACACTGATAACCCCGCAATATAATAGCCTCGCTCATAGTTACCAATAACAAGAGTGCCATGCCAAGCAGAAATTGTAATTTCCACCCTAATGCTGTTTTAGGCATAGCGACCATTAAACTTTCATGGGCTTGAAAAACGGTATTCTTAGCGAGTAATAATCCGTCTTTTTGCTGTTTCTCTAAGGCTATAAAACTGGTATAGGGCGATATGATTTGATGCTTGAGTGAGGTAGTAATAACCTGTAACTTCACCTTAGCTTTATCTGCTCCGCTGACTAAGCTATCGAGTAAGCTTTCTATTTTTCTACGCGCCCAAAGGGATGAAATACCGGTTGAAGATTGCTCGCTATCAATAATTAATTCTTGGTGCCAGGGCGCACTGACGGTATCACCTGTTAATTGCAAACTCGTGATAGGAAACTGAGATTTTATCGCTATTTGCAAGGGCTCGTCGAAATATAAATCAGGGATGCTTTTAGGATAAACCTCGAGGTGTTGATGAACTCGGCTGTCGATGATTAAGTCGATATTAGTGATTGCGGGTTGACTTATTTTAGTCATAAAGTCGCTCATCTTTTGTTGAACATCACTTTGGCTTTGAATAAAAACATAGCGACCCCTACCAAATTGAGCGGCTTTCTTCATAAAGTAACCATTGGGCGCAGCGCCTATGCCAACGGTGTATAAACGAAAATCACCTTGGGCATTTTCAAGCAGTTGCATAAGTTCAAATTCGTTAGCGACAGCTCCGTCGGTAATAAAAACTATTTGGCGAATAGCCTGCGCTGCTTGCACAGCACTTTTTTTCATCATCAAAGCGTTACTCAAGGGACGGTACATTTCAGTGCCACCATCGGCCATTAAGTGACTAATAAATTGTTGCGCTTTTTTAATATGATGACCTGCAGCCATTTTGGTGCCGGAAAAGAGTAATTCGGTAGTGTCATTGAAAGCGATAATATTAAAACTGTCTTTATCGTTAAGTTGTAATATAGCTAACGAGAGACTCGCTTTTGCTTGTTCCATAGCCGAACCTTGCATAGAACCTGAGGTATCAATGATAAAAATGATATCTCGTGCGATCACTTGTGCAAGGTCTGTCTTTGGCGGGAAAAAGGTCAGCAGCGTATAATATTCATCTGCTACTTGTTCAGTAAAACTGCTGATTTTAGCTTGCTCACTGGCTAATAATCGCCAGCTTAGAACGAAACTTTTATGAGCGACCATTTCGGCCTGATTTAAGGTAATAAAGTAAGCATTTTGATGGGAGTTTAACGCGCGCATCACTATTTTATGACTAGCACTACTAATCGCAGTAATCGCAATACCCGAATTTAAGGAAATATTAATAGATGATTGACTGCTGGCCATTGAAGGTAAGTGGCTAGGCGCTTTTGTGGTTGATGCTTGCAGCTGTGCAGGTAATTTATCTGCAGAGTACGCTATTCGTTGCTCTGTAAGCTCAGAAGCTTTTGCTACTTGTGGATTTTCAGATAATTGATGGGATAATTTGGGTTGGTACCTTTGAGTCATTGCTAGTGGTAATCGTAGATCAAAATTACCCTGTGAAAAAGAGACTGGCATCATAAAAGTTAGCGTAACAATAACGCTTGCTTGTGGTGGAATATTAGCAATTTTATTGATAAACAAATTAGCTTGTTGTTGCTCGAGTAAGCTCGCTTTTCTTCCTTGGCTTTTCGCTTGTTGATATAAAACCTTAGCGGTGTTTTTTGCCATTATCTCGCCAACTATCTCATTATCGCCAACCTTTATCATTAACCGTTTTATTGCAGCATCTTCAGGTAAGGGAAATTGATAGGTTCCTTCTAAAGCAATCGCATGAGGATTAACGAAGGTTTGTTTTATTTCTACATAAGCAATTAAACCATTAATCTCAACATTGGTCTGAATATCAAGGGGTAAATTGGCTTGCTTTGCTGGATTTGGGTGATCAAATAATAATTGTGGACCATAAATAAGCGTATTATTATTGGCTGTATTTTCAGTCAAAGCCATTTCACTACTTTGTGCATAACGCACTAAAGCCAAAGAAGACAATAGGATAAGAAACACTAGCAGTGATAACTTTAACCATTTATTTCGACGTTTTTTATTCTGTTGTCGGTAATAGTATGAGTCTTGGTAATCTATAAATTGTCGGTTTTTTCTAGAAGTAAACATCACTTGCTCTTTTGTGTAAGTAGTAGATGATATTAAAGCAAAGCATTGAGCGTTAGCGGGGGCGGTATTAGGGCAAAGTACTGACCAAATATGTCAATAATAGGGCAATTAAGCTTTGCTAACGGTTAACACTCTCAGAACATTACAAAATTCTTACAATTTACTCACAATTATTGTATTGCCTATTGGGCTGTTTCGTATTAATTTTACATCTAGCGAATCAAGCGCAGGCTTAGCTAGTAAAGTGTTATAATGTCTTCATCATTAAGGGTTACTTGAAAATTTTATGTGTAAACAGTTATTAATAAAATTTTGTCTTATGTTTTCAGTAGCGACGCTTGTTGGCTGTACATCTATAGGCATGAGTGATTTGTTTTTTGGTTACAGTCAACAGATGCAAGAATCTCGTTCAGCTCAGTTAAGAGGTGATTTCGTTGTTGCTACTACATCAGTTATCTCGGTTAATCGCCAGCATAATAATTATGCCTTGAGCCAACTAGAAAAAGCCCGTTTACAGTTTCTTTCTCATGATTGGCTGGCGAGTCAAAAAAGTTTTGAATTAGCCTACCAACAAGTTCAGGCTGAAGAGCAAGCAGCGAAAATACAAATAAGCAGTGGCTTGAAAAAAGTCAGTGCGGTGGTGACTAATGACAATGCTATTGGCTATGAAATACCTTCATACGAGCAAGGTATGTTGCATTCTTATCAAGCGCTAAATTATTTATATCAAGGGAGTTTAGAGGGCGCTTTGGTTGAAGTGCGCAGAGCTAATTTAGTGCAAGAACGTGCATTAAAAACTAATCAAGCTGAACTCTACAAAGCTGAAGAAGAAATGGCCGAAAAAGGCATCAACAGTAATAAATTATATGAGAACTTCCCATCAATGGATAACCTGATTGGCGATCTAAAAAACAGTTTTCAAAATGCTTATACTTTTTATCTTTCGGGTTTATTGTATGAAACAGCTAAAAAGTTTGATGATGCCTATATTGACTATAAGCGAGCGCTAGAAATATATCCCAATAATACGTTTCTGCAACAAGATGTCTTGCGATTAGCCAATAAGCTAGATATGAATGAAGAGCTTGCCCGCTTTGAGCAAAGGTTTGGCCGCTATCAAGGACAAAATAAAACAAACACAGGTCAAATAGTTGTTATTTTTGAACAAGGAATTGTTAGTGCAAAAGAAGAAGCAAGTTTAAATTTACCTATCTTTAATACTCGCTCAGATTTTAAATTTTTCACTTTTGCTTTACCTGTTTATCGAGGGCGCTTACCGGCATTAATACCTTTGAGTATCAGTATTGATGAAAAAAGTTACCTTTCGCAAGAAATTGTCAGGCTTCAGTCTTTAGCAAGCAAAGACTTAAAAGAAAAATTGCCGGGTTTGGTAACAAGACAAGCGATACGTTTAGTCGCCAAAGAGCAGATACGTCAGAATTTGAGCAAGTCGGGTGGCGATGTCGGTAATATTTTAGCCAGCCTTTATAATATTGCTTCAGAAAAAGCCGATACTCGCAGTTGGTCAAGTTTGCCCGATAATGTGCAAATAATGAGGTTGGATAATGTTGTGGTAGGTCAGAAAAAATTGATGATTTCATATGCTGGTAAACAGCAGGTCGTTGACATTGACGTAGCAGAAAATAGAACAACGCTCATTAATTTTACCGCTCTGGGTAACTTTACCGGTTATCAAACTATAAATTTGTAAGGATAAAAATATGCATTATTTTATAAGAATTTCAGCTATTACCGTGTTCAGCTCAATATTTTTTCTGGGTTGCGCTGCGCCAATAACCTCGGGTATCGGCACCAGTGCGATGACACAAGGTGATGAGTTTTCGAAGCATTTAGAGGTCCATAACCCTAAATTAGCACAACAGCTAAAAATTATTGATGTAAAATCAAGAAAAACCAATGGTTTACTAGAAATAAACCTACAGCTTAACAGTACCTATAAAAAGTCATTGAAATTGCAATACCACTTTAACTGGTTTGATGCGCAAGGATTTGTGATTGAATCACGAAAAACACCCTGGAAGCCACTTGAATTACATGGTTTTCAGTCAACAAGCTTAAGTGGACTCGCACCGAATGAACAGGTTGCTTCGTTCACTGTTTATGTGAGAGAAATCCCAGAAAAAGCTTATAGATATTAAATATTAAAATTTATTACGTTATATATTAAGGAAGTACTTATGAAAAAATTAATGATTGCTACTACTGTTGGTTTAGCTATTACCCTTGTGGCGGGTTGTGCACAAAAGTCAGTTGTTCGCTACGGTGATGCGACAGCGGTTGAGACGACCGATATTAACTTTGGCTCTACTGACTTACAAAAAGTTGCTGGAGAAATGACTGACTCGCTATTATTGTCGCCAGTTGTAGGTACGTTAACGCAAAATAAACGTCCGATCATGTTCGTTGAGCGCCTAAAAAATAAAACCAGCGAACATATTGATACTGAATCAATTACTGATTCAATTTCCACAAAGTTACTACGTTCAGGCAAGTTTCGCTTTGTTGATATGGCGCGAGTAGAAGCGGCTCGTGAACAAATAAAATTTCAACAAGACAGTGGTATGGTTGACACCAATAAAGCTGTGCAATTTGGTAAGCAAGTTGGCGCTGAGTATATGCTTTATGGGAACTTATCAAGTATTGTAAAATCTAACAAAGACAAGTCTGATGTCTATTATAAATTTACACTACGTTTAATGGATTTAGAAAGTGGCTTAGTTGAATGGGCTGACGAAACTGAAATTCGCAAAACTAAAGTTAAAGCATCAGTGGGTTGGTAAGAGCTGATATTCAATATTTAGGGGGAGATCATGAAAACAAAGCTATTTTCTTGTTTGTGCCTATTAACGATTTTATTAAGTCCAATAGTGAATGCGCAATATGACAGAAACAAAGCCGTACCTGTCGAAAAAGTTCTCTTTGGAAAAGTACAATCGGTTAGAAATATTACTGAAGTAGAACTTATCGAAGATAAAGACAAAGGCTGGAAAGTTTTTGGTGGTGCGCTTATTGGTGGTGCGGTTGGCAATCAATTTGGTAGTGGTAGTGGCCGAGATGTTGCTACTGTCCTTGGTGCTTTATTAGGCGGTTCTATGGCCAATAATAAAAACCCACAATACCACCGTAAGACGCTTCATTTAGTTGAATTAATGATAAAAACTGACCAGGGTAAGGAGTTTATGGTCATACAATACTTAGACTCAAGAATGATTTTTCAACGTAATGACGCTATCCGCCTCATTTATTTGGAAAATGGCTCTGTACGGCTTGATAAACAAATGTAAATATTCAAATAAATATATCAGGCTTGATAAAAAGTGAGTTGGTGTTAGCACATGCTCATTTTTTTTGTTTAAATAATAACGACTTCGATGTCATTATCCCTATCTTGTTCAAGATATAACTGTGCTAGGTCAGCACTGCCGAATGATTTTTTGATTTTTTGATAAGCAATGAATTTTTGTCTTGCGAGTTTGGGGTCTTTACTTTTAAGCAGAAATAACCAAGTTTTTACCAGAGCAGTTGGCATTCTTTTCATATTATTACTCCATTAATAACATTTTGATGGAGTATAGATAATATTAATAAAAAAACGACCTTTATTTTAGAAAAAGGCGCTTAAAGCACGCTAGAGTAGATAAAGAAGTTTTAGCTTGTAGTAAAGTACTTGGCCACTTATCAAGTTAATAACTAAATAGATGAGTATTTATCCCCTTCCTTGATAAGAGACAATATCATCGATATAGCCGCTTTCTACTGTCGTAGAATGAGTTTTTTTCCTCTATCAACAAAAAACCGCTAGATATTGCTATCGAGCGGCGAAAAGTATTTAAAACAAGTTGACGAGCTTTTAGTGTTGAATACCACGTTTGTTTTCTTGCCAGCTTTGTTGTAAACCAAAGGTTTTCATCGCTTGTTCAAGGTTATATTTCTCAACCATTTTTACCACTTGCTCTGAGGTTTGACGTTGCCAAGGGATCTGGTCAAGGTTAGCAATACCTAAAATAGTTGCCCCCATAATAGCGGCGTTCAATTTTAATTGTTGTTGGTCTACTTTTTCAAAGGTGTCTGATTGAGCATGATAATTAGATGCATAGTTAGCGTCTGCTTGGTTAGCCACAAGGTTTGCGATACCTTGCATCATAAAGTCATAATTGTCAGTGCCAACAACCGGATCGATTATTTGGCTAAATGAACCCAATTCAGTGTCGGGATGCAAAACACTGTCGATGGTTGCTCTAATTTCTTCACGACCATTAATAAAAAAACCAGTAATAGCACCGGTGCCAATGTCTATGGTTGCGGCTAAGACATGATTATCTAACTCGTCTCTATGTGTTTGAGTGTACCCCCAAGAACCGTACATACCTTGTTCTTCGCCGTTAAAGAGTACAAAGCGAATAGTACGCTTAGGTGTTATAGCAAGCTTAGTGATTTGACGAGCAAGATCTATCACTAGACTAACATTAGCGCCATTATCAAGAGCGCCAGTACCCAAATCAAAAGAATCAATATGAGCACCAATTAAGACAATCTCATCGGGATAGGTGTCACCTTTTATTTCAGCAACAACATTATTAGCTTGATAAGGCTTTTCACCTAATATATTTATTTTCGCTGTTAATTTTAGTGATTCACCTGAGTTCAGTAGGCGTTGAGTGCGAAGGGCACTTTCCCTTTCCATAACAACAATGGCTAATTTATTATCAACCCCTGAGCTAGGTAAGTGGCGGTACAAGAGGTTTTTTGGCCGAGAAGACATATAAATAATACCTGTGGCTTTGACCGCTAACGCTTGTTCTTCGATGATGACCGCATTGTTATACTCTTGAAAAAGGCCTGAGATGCCGCGTTCATCATCCAAAATATCGGTTTCAATAAGTAACCACTTATCTGCTAAGTAATGGTCAATATTCATTTTTTCAAAATCTGCCACGCTACCTTTATTCAGATTGACGATTTTAGCGCTCAGGCCTCGATAATGGGTTTTTTTAGTAAAAGGCATAGCAACAATACGAGGTGAAAAATTTATTTGGCTATTAAAGACTTTAGCGCTAATCGTTTTCTCAGACCAAGCTCTTGGCATAGTAAAACTTTCTTTTTTAGCGGTAACACCCGCTTCATGAAATTTTTTCAGCGCCCAGTTAACCGATTTTTTATTTGCCTGAGTACCTGTTAAGCGAGCGCCTATTTCATCCGTTAGTTGCTTCAAGTCTGAAATAACTGGGGTGGGCGCCTTTAATGTGGCAATTAAGTTTTCAATGTCGCTATTAAAAATAGAGGTCGCGTAAGCACAATTGATTAAAAAAGCTGGCATAAGTAGCAAAGGAATAATTTTCATTATATTATTTTCTTTTATTGTTTTAACTATACATAACGCTTGGGGAATAATCAGTCAAGTTTGTTTTCAATAAAATATTATTAAGAGAAAAAATAAAAAGTTAACATCTTAAAGTAACCAGATAGAGATCAGTTAGATATAAGAATTTCTTTAATGATTTATTAAAACTTTACCCGTGAATTTTTAATATAAATCAGTGGTGAAGCTATCAATTAAATTACAACTCATTTTTAGAGTGACTTTATTTATCAATGTGTTGCTAAAAGTTTACAGAAAAAGTAAACCTTTTAAATTTGTTTACTATTTTTGGTATGAATTCTATACGTTTAGGCTAATGTTAGTTTGTTCAGTTTAACTTAAGTTACGTTTAGTTAAGGATATTACGAAGTTGTACTTGAGTGATCAGTGTTAAGGAATTAGCTGAATAATTATAAAAATAAATATAATTAACTAAAGGATAATATTATGACAAAAGCATCCCCAATAGCGAAAGCTATCAAATACGCACTGCTTGCTGGTGTATCTACTTCAATGTTATCAATGCCTGTTTTTGCTGAAGAAGTTGGCGCAGAAAAAGAAGTTGAACGAATTTCCGTTACGGGTTCACGCTTAAAAAAAGCAGAATTTTCAAATGCTTCACCTATCCATGTCATCACGGCTGAAGATGCAATGAAAGCTGGCGTTAGAACAGTCGCTGATTTATTACAAAATACATCAATGGCAAATGGTCAACAATTTGATGGTTCATATAACTCTAACTCTGGTGGCTCTAATGCATCAGAGGCACCGCCAAGTGGTGGTGTCGGTTCATCTAATGTTGGTTTACGTGGTTTAGGCCCAGAGCGAACTCTTATTCTTATTAATGGTCGACGATTGGGCTCATCAGGTGTGCGAGGTGCTCCATCACAACCTGATTTAAGTTTGATCCCGGTTAATATGGTGCAGCGTATTGAAGTGATCACCGAAGGAGCTTCATCTATCTACGGCGCCGATGCTGTTGCGGGGGTTATTAATATTATTCTCAAAGAAAGTTTTGATGGTTTTGAAGTTTCAGCAAATATTTCTGATACGCAACACGGTGGGGGCGCTACAAAAGATTTCTCATTTATTACTGGTTTTGAAGGTAAAAAATCAAAATTCACCCTCTCTGCATCTTATTATGAGCGCGATCGCATCGCCGTAAAAGACCGTACCGATTGTATTCGTAAAATATTTGAAGACGACAACGGCAAAAGAACCTCGGTGTGCTCAAGCCGCTTTTGGGATAATTCTATCTTAGATATTACCGGTTACAATGCGGATGATCCAAACGCGCCAGTGATGACCTATCCGCATCCATCAGGTATTGGTTTTTTTACCACCCCTGGCTCATCTGATGTTGGCATTCCGGGTTTTAGTTCGGCTTTTGGTTTACCCATTCCAAATGATCCTAACATTGATATTACCAGTTCAGATCAATTTAACCGCCGTATATACTCACCGGCACATTCTGATGCTGTTGACCGTATGGAAGCCGATTTAATTCAACCAGTAACTCGTTTTACTCTGGCGGTAAATGGTAGCTACTCACCTGATTTTTTTGGTGGTGATGAAGAAATATTTTACGAAGGCTATTATTTCCATCGTAACCTAACCAGCTTAGCTTCTACTGAACAAATTTATCCAACAATAGCTGCTAATATCCCCCATGAAGATGCTAATGGTAATTTAGTCACTAACCCCGATGGCTCATTGAATTTAGTTGATAACCCACTAAACCCATTTCCAGATTATGATGTTTCTCACATCATGACTTTAGAAGACTTACCACAAAAACGAGAGGTTGAATTAAATCACTTCCGCTTTGTTACTGGTTTACGTGGTGACTTTACCAGTGACTGGCTATCTAATAAGGGCTGGAGTTATGAGGTGTTTGTTTCATACGACCGCGGTGTTGGTGATCAAACTCAACCCGTAATGAATGAAACTAACCTAGCATTAAGTTTAGGGACATTGCGTCTAGACAATGCCGGTAACCCTATTTGTGGAATTAATGCCCCAGCTGGTATTGGTTTTATTACTGCCAATGAATGTGTTCCTGTCGACTTTTTTGCAGAATCTATCTTTAATGGCGGTAGCTACGGTGGTGGTACATTCGCTACACAAGCAGAAAAAGACTTTTTAATCGGTACGCGTATTAATACAACAACTGTTCAGCAATCAATGCTCTCAGGTTTTGTTACCGGTGACGTCTTTGACTTTGAAAAAGGTGCGGCTGCAACCGTTGCCATGGGACTTGAGTACAGAAAAGATCGCATAGATTCTGCGGGTGATATGCTAGGTTCAACAGGGTTAGTCGCGGCAGAGAATCCTTTAACCGAAGGAGCAACCGTTGGCTCTCGTGATGTGAGTGATGTTTTTGCGGAGATATCATTACCGATTGCGGTCGATCAAAACTGGGCAAATTTATTTGAAGTTGAAGCGGCACTTCGTTATACCGATGAGTCTAACTTTGGCAGTGAATTAACCAATCGTGCACGTGTTACCTACAAGCCTTCTGAAACTTTACTATTTAGCACCTCGTATGGTACCTCTTTTCGAGCACCAAATTTACGAGAGCAATTTCTTGCTAACCAATTTGGAGGTGTAAGTGGTAGTGCTGATCCTTGTATGGTCTCTGAATCTTTAACGACAAATAGCCAATATGATCCCTCTAAAGAAAATCGCTCACAAACAATTTTAGATAACTGTAGTGCTCAAGGTGCTGACTTTACTCAAATTGGTTTGAGTGGCGTACCCAGTATCCCAACCTCTTCAAGCGGTAATGCTAAAGACCTAAAACCTGAAACATCAGAAAATATTACGGCAACATTTAAGTGGACACCGGTGTTTGAAGGGGATTACGAGTTTAACTTTGGGGTTACTTACTTCAGCTTAGTGGTTGAAGATACTATTCGAACAATTAGTGCGGCGACTATTTTAAAGCGTTGTTTTGATTCTCCTAATATGGAAAGCTCATTTTGCCCTCGTATTTCAAGAAACAGTGGTAATGCACCCGTGATTAATTTTCCAAATTTAATTGATACCTCGTTTATTAATATTGGTGAAGAGACCTCGAAAGGTGTTGATGTTAATACACGGTTCGTGACTAACTTTGATAATGTAAGAATGACATGGGACAACCAATATACCTTACAAACTGAACGAGAAGTCACTATATTCAAAGGCGAATCATCTGAGGACTTGTTAGAAGATTTTGGTACGCCAGAGCATCGTTTAGTGTCAACCTTGAATTTTTCAATGGATGAATGGAACTGGATGATCATGGCAAATTATATGTCGGGTACTCAATCAGCTGATGATGTCAGAGATACGGCCAAATGTGATGTCTTTATTAAAAATGAAGACTTAGTTGGTAAGCCACAAACGGTGCCTGTTTGTTCTGCCGATAGTGCGGTTTATGTTAATACATCAGTCACTTATACCGGTGATGACTTTTTAGTGACAGCAGGTATGAAAAATGTCTTTGATAAAGCGCCAGAGTTAGTTGATTTAACTGCTGGCTCGAACCGTGGCAACATGGTGACTTCATCGGGATATGATTTATATGGACGTAGCTTTTTCTTAAATGCTTCGTATCGCTTTTAGTCATTTAAGTAGTCATATTTAAGCAAGTCGATAAAGGGCGATACGAGAGTACCGCTCTTTTTATTCAGGCACTTGTTTGCTACGAATCAAGTTAAGCAGATAACCTTTGTTATTGCCTAAGCCTATAATCTTAAGCTTTATTCGCATTTAAATCATGGCTAGTTGTTAGTAAGGATAAACGCTATCAACTTGTTTTTTTGCATTAAAACGCTAATTTTTTATCATCGGTTCAGGTACACTACCTTTGATAATAATATGACAAAAGGTGAGCTACTTGCAAAAAATCCTTATTTTTGGCAATGCTGCAGCAGGTAAGTCGACTTTAGCTAAAAAAATAGCGGCAAAACAAGGCTTAGCACATTTAGATCTTGATACGCTCGCCTGGCTGGCAACATCTCCACCGCAAAGAAAATGCCTGTCAGATTCAGCCATTGCAATTGACACATTTACTCAACAACATGAAAATTGGGTAATAGAAGGATGCTACAGTGACTTACTAGAGCTACTGATTAATAATAATGCAGTAGACCATGACAACGTTAACAAGAAAGCGTTTGCTAACGAAATTATCTACTTAGATATAACGATTAATACATGCATTACCCATGCTGAAAATCGTCCGTGGGAAGCGCATAAATATCCATCAAAGCAAGCTCAGGATGATAATTTAGCCATGCTAATCGATTGGATAAAGGCTTATGATACACGCACCGATACTTTTTCAAAGCTAGCTCACCAGCAACTTTATACTCGCTTTGTCGGTAAGAAAAAAACCATAAAAACCCATGAAAAATAACTCACACCTAGGTTTAAAACCTTAAGATAACTTTATGAAATTTCGTATTCTCCATACTTCTGACTGGCATCTAGGCCAAAATTTTTACGGTAAAAGTCGTGCTGCAGAGCATCAAAAATTTTTAAATTGGTTACTCACACAAGTTAGTGAACATGACATTGATGCAGTGATTGTTGCGGGTGATATTTTTGATACCGGCACGCCACCTAGCTATGCCCGAGAAATGTATTTTGATTTTATTGTTAATATGCATGAAAAAAACTGCCAATTAATCATTCTGGCCGGTAACCATGACTCTGTTGCCATGCTTGGTGAGTCGAAGCAGTTATTGTCACATCTATCATGTCAGGTGATCACCAGTGTTAGCGATAAGATAAATCAGCAAGTAATTACGCTTAACAATAAACAAGGTCAACCAGGGGCGATATTGTGTGCTATTCCTTTTATCCGCCCGCGCGATATTATTAGCAGCAGTGCGGGGCAATCTGTTAAAGATAAACAACAGTCATTGCAGCAAGCGATTAGTGAACACTATCAAACACTATTTACCCAAGCAGAAGTTATTTCTTCAGTAAATGATGAAAAAAAATTATCGGTTATTGCCACCGGGCATCTAACCACCGTTGGTGTGACCAGTAGTGAGTCGGTGCGCGATATTTATATTGGCACCTTGGAAGCTTTCCCTGCCAATGCTTTTCCGCAAGCCGATTACATAGCGCTTGGCCATATCCATCGCAGTCAACGGGTTGCTAAATCTGAGCATATTCGTTATTGCGGATCGCCAATAGCCTTAAGCTTTGATGAAGCAAGTCAAACTAAAAAAGTCTTAATTGCAGAATTTGAACAAGCAAAACTGAGTCAGGTTATTGAACAAGATATTCCCTGT
This sequence comes from Colwellia sp. BRX8-9, assembly GCF_014077245.1. NCBI lineage: Bacteria > Pseudomonadati > Pseudomonadota > Gammaproteobacteria > Alteromonadales > Colwelliaceae > Colwellia > Colwellia sp. BRX8-9. The sequence goes on along the minus strand of NZ_JACGVN010000015.1, from coordinate 73,945 downwards.
TTTCAACCTTTATTGATGGTAAAAAGTAAATTAGAACAGCTCAGTGAAGATATCAATAAGCTGGTTAGCGAGCTCAATAGTTCTAAGACCTCATTAGAGAAAGAACAAAAAATTTGGCTTGATATTGAGATTAACAGTGCTGAATATTTACAAGATTTAACCCCTCGCATTGAAGCGCTTGTCAAAGAACTACCGGTAGAGGTCTTGTTGGTGCGACGCAGTAAAACATCTAGGCAGTCGATGCCAGAAAGCCAAAAGAAAATTACCTTAAATGAATTATCTTTAGCCGAGGTGTTCTCAACGCGATTACAGCAAGAAAATTGGCAAACAGACACAGAGATAAACCAAAAAAATCGACTTGAAAAAATGTTTGCGCAAACGCTAGAGCAAGTGCAACAGCAAAATACCACAGGCGAAAAACACAGTGAAAAATCTCAAGTTGCAGGTGAAACTAAGTGAGAATATTAAGTTTACGATTTGAAAATATCAACTCACTTAAAGGTGCGTGGAAAATTGATTTTAGCCAAGCACCTTTTGACAATAGTGGCTTGTTCGCCATTACAGGACCAACAGGCGCTGGAAAAACCACCATATTAGATGCTATTTGTTTGGCGCTCTACCATCAAACACCCCGTTTAAATATTTCAGATAAGCAAAACCAATTAATGACCCGCCATACGGCGAGTTGTTTAGCTGAAGTTGAATTTGAAGTGAAAGGTAAAGCTTACCGAGCCTTTTGGAGTCAACGACGCGCTAAAAATAGTGTTGAAGGGAATTTACAGAAACCGATTGCGGAACTTGCTGAAATTTCAATGTCGACAGCAGATAATGATCAAATAATAGCAACAAAAGTCTCGCAAGTGCGCAATGAAATAGCCAGTTTAACCGGTTTAGACTTTTCTCGTTTTACCAAATCTATGATGCTTTCACAGGGACAGTTTGCCGCTTTTTTAAATGCCCCCAGCAACGAACGAGCTGAACTTTTAGAAGAGTTAACCGGTACTGAAATTTATGGGCAGGTTTCACAGCAAGTCTATCTGAACCATAAAAATGCCAGTAACGACTTAAAAATATTACAAGCACAGAGTCAAGGTACCGTTATATTATCGGCAGAAGAATTAACCACGTTGACTCAACAACTTGCAACGCTTGGTGATGATGAACAACGAGTGACCACTGAACATGATTTGTGGCAAAAAGCACATCTTTGGCAACAAAAGTCGCTTGAAAACCATAACAGTATTAATGTGGTTAACAACCAACTTGAGTGTGTAGCACAAAAAGAGCGCGACGCCGAAGATGACTTACGCTTATTGGCTTTAGCTAAGCCGGCTGAGAAATTGCGACCTGTTTTCGAGCAACATCAGCAAAAAATACAATTACAAAAATCATTAGTGGTCAGTAACAATGAACTTTTAAATAGTTGTAAAAATATCGAACAGCAAACAACTATCGCTCAGCAAGCCTATGAAGCCTTAACGAAAGAGCAGGGCATTCAATATTTAGCCGATCAACGCATTGAAAATCTGATCATTGAAGAAGTGATCCCCCTGGATAACAAAATCTTTCATTGGGTTAAACAAAAAGAAGAATCAGCCAATAAATTAGTTGAGTTAGCTAGTGCTCAACAATTATCAAAAAATAATTGTGACAAGTTAGCTAACGAGCAAGAACAACATCAAGTACAGTTTATTAAAAATGAAGGCTTTATTAGCAATAATCAGATATTGAAACTTTTGCCCGAGAAGCTGCCATTATGGCAAAGTCAGTATCAATATTTATCGCTCACTGAAGATGAAGTGCAGCAAATCCTGAGTGACCAAAAAAGCTTACATTTACAACGTCAACAATTAAATGTTCAACAAGAAACCCAGCAAAATTTGATCAATAAACAGCAAAGTGTGCAAGATGGTCTTATTGAGCGATTTGAACAATATCAACAAGAAATAACCGACGTCCTAGCGCAAGTGTCGATGAATGACCGATCAGCTTTACAAAACAAGATACAACAACGACAGGGGCAAATTGCTGAGCAAATAACTGCCCTTGAAAGCGCTCGTCGCTTTAACTTTTTATCAAACGAAGTCGCTAATGCTAGTGCCGATAACGCAGAAAAAAAACAGCAATATCAACGCGTTTCTGAACAAGTACTTGAATTAAGAAACCAATATCGACAAGTGCAGATAAGGCGTGATGATGTCATGCTTATTGTCGATCAACAAAAAACTATTTTATCGTTAAATGAACATCGTAAAAATCTTCAGCCCGAGCAAGCGTGTCCATTATGTGGTTCAAATGAGCATCCGGCTATTGACGAATATTCATCATTAGCCGAGGGGGAATCGTCTGAGTACCAGCAAAGGTTTGAGCAGTTAACGCAACAATTAAAACAATTAGAGCAGCAAGGCAAGGCTCAAGCAGAAATACAAGCTCAGCTTAAGGCGGAACTTGGCGTTGCCGATAAACAACAAGAAGAAAAATTAACAGAGCAACAAGTTTTATTCAGTCAATGGCACTCAAAAGCACAGCCACTCGATCTAGATTGTCCAATAGCAGATTTGGCCTTTATTGAGTCTTTTATTGGCGAGCGAGAAAATAAGCTAGAAAATTTTGTTAACACAAACGTTAGGCTTCAAAAGGCTGAACAACATTTACAGCAGTGCCAGCAGCAATTAGTCGCTGCTGAAAAAGATAAATCAACGCTTGAAAACCAAGCTTTACTGCTGATAAATAATCAAGAAAATGTCCAAATAAGTTTGCAACAATTAACGGTTCTTCTCACACAAAAGCAAAAAATTAAGGCCGAAGGGCTTACTGCTTTTAAAGCCGATATTACCGCCATCGCCAAGCAGGTAAATACCGAGCAAAGTAGCGTATCATTTGCAGCGTTGTTTAACGAAAACACTGAAACGCTAACCAGTAATGAAATTTTTTCTACTTGGTTTACTGAAATAAGCGAACAAGTAAAACACTATCAACAGACGTTGCAACAACAAGAACAGTTCTTGCAGGTCATTACAGGGTTAAAGCAACAGTTGGCTGTTGCACAAATACACCACAATGGCCTCAATGACGACCACGCGCAAGTTAGTCAAACTCACGGGCAAGTGATTAGTGAACTTAAACAAGCTCAACAGCAACGCTTTACTCTTTTTGAAGAAAAAACCATTAGCCAAGTCAGAGCGGATATCACCACTAAGCGTAATGCGGTAGCTGATGAGCTTGATAAATTACAACAAACTTTTCAGCAATGCATGCAAACGCATCAACACCAACAAGGTCTTTTAAAAAGCGCTGAACAGCAATTAAAACAGCTTAATGAAGAAGTTGAATTATTGACTTCAGTGTGGCAAAACGCCTTATCTAAAAGTGATTTTTCGCAAGAAGTTGATTTTATCAATGCGTTATTACCCCCTGATAAACAAGATGTGTTTCAGCAAGTGTCAGACAGTATTACCCTTGAAAAACAGCGTTCACAAACACTACTTGAACAATATCAGCAACAACTTCAACAATTGACTATTGAGCAAGCTGCGATTCAACAAGCAGGTGTTACTGATTTTAGCACCTTGGCGATCACGGAAAAATTGGCAGCATGTAAAGAGCAATTGAAACAAGCGCAGATACAACTAGGACAATTAGGGCAAACATTAAAACAAGACGACATTCAACGCCAACAACAACAAGGTTTACTTGAAAAAATAACGGCTTTACAAACAGATGTTGATGATTTAGCCCATTTAAACGGCTTAATTGGTTCGGCAGATGGCGCGAAATTTAGAAAGTTTGCTCAAGGATTAACGCTCGCTCATCTCGTTTATTTAGCGAATCAACAGCTCGAGCGCTTACATGCTCGTTATCAACTTAAGTGCCAACAATCGGAGGCATTAACCCTTGAAGTCCTTGATACATGGCAAGCAGACAGCGTACGGGACACCAAAACACTTTCTGGCGGTGAGAGTTTTTTAGTGAGTTTGGCGTTGGCGTTAGCTTTGTCTGATTTGGTCAGCGCCAAAACCAGTATCGACTCTCTTTTTCTTGATGAAGGTTTTGGCACACTTGATAACGATACACTCGAAGTGGCACTTGATGCGTTAGACAGTTTAAATGCTAGTGGCAAAATGATTGGTGTCATAAGTCATGTAGATACGCTTAAAGAACGTATTCCTGTGCAAATAAAAGTTAAAAAATGCAGTGGCTTAGGTGTAAGCGAGCTAGAGAGTCAGTTTAGATTTTAGTCGACAAGGGGTAGGTAAGAGTAGGTTATTAAATAGTCATTAACCTACTCTTGCTTATTATTACGGTGCTAAGAACCTTCAACGAAAGGAGGTGCTGTTCTCGCAGGTATGTTGCTTAGTGCTTCTAAACTTTCAACTTTTAATAATAATTTTTTATTCTGCTCACTGAGTTGAGTGACACGACTCGCCAGGGCTATTTGCTGTTTATCACGACGTTGAGAGTTTGACTCTATAGCGGATAACTCCAGCGATAAATTTTTAATATTTTCAGTCAACTTTTCTTTTAGCGCGTCTATTGAGAACTCAGTAGCTACTTGCTTATTATTGACCTCGTTTACTGTGGCGTTTGTTGCCACAAGTGTTTTACCTTGAGTTACCGATAAATCAGTCAATAATTTATTGTCTTTTTGTAAAGTCTTAATTTCAGATTGGTTTCTTCGCCAAGCAGAAGCCCAGAGCTTGTCCATTTCTTCCCACAGTTTATCACTGGTCTTGCCGAGTGTTTCTATGCGTACTTTCATCTCTACTGCAGATTCACCCATTTCTTCGCCTGTAGCGGAAAGTTGGTGCTCTAAGTCGGCAATACGTTGCTCTGCTGAAGCTATAATGGCATTTGTTTTAATATTTTCTTGATAAAGCCAATAGCCAGCACCCGCAATAAATAAATAGATAAAAATAATAGCCGCTTTAGCTATTTTTATTGGTGGCGAATTAGGTGTTTTTTGTGGCTTTACTATTTTAGGCTGAGGTGATGTATTATCAACCGAATTAGCTGAAGCGGGAGAATAAGTTCGAGTATTTTTGAATGCCTCGACCTGATCTTTATCAGGCGTGATACTCGGCATGTTATGGTCGATTTGCTTGGTCAAAATATTTTCCTGTTAGTACTATTTATATCATTTTTATCTTATTGGTTATTCTACACAATTATAATTCTATGTATTCAAATTAATATCATTATTTTAATGAGATAAAAAATTGAAAAAAAAACCAACAAGTCAGACTTATCGGTTTTATAATATTTTAAGGATAAATGCTAGTAACTATCGTTATGAACACTCATTACCGCTCGACCTGAAGGGTCAGCATTATTTTGAAAACTTTCATCCCATGCTAATGCTTCTTCAGTACTACAGGCAACAGATTTACCACCAATAACACAGTCGGCTGCTGAGGAAAGTGGAAACTTATCTTCAAAAACAGTACGATAAAAGTAGGCTTCTTTACTGTCTGGTGTATTCACTGGAAATTTAAAGTTAGCCGTTGCAAGTTGCTGATCGGTCACTTGAGACTCAACATGCGCTTTTAAGCCGTCAATCCAAGAATAACCAACGCCATCAGAAAACTGCTCTTTTTGACGCCACAAGATCTCTTTAGGCAAATAACCTTCAAACGACTCACGTAAAATCGCTTTTTCCATTTTTCCATTGCCACACATTTTATCTTCTGGGTTGATGCGCATGGCAACATCCATAAAGTTTTTATCTAAAAATGGCACTCGGGCTTCAATACCCCAAGCTGACATAGATTTATTGGCACGTAAGCAATCAAACTTATGTAATCTGTCTAACTTACGGTTAAGTTCTTCATGAAACTCTTGTGCGTTAGGCGCCTTATGGAAATATAAGTAACCACCAAAAATTTCATCAGCGCCTTCACCTGAAAGTACCATTTTTATACCCATGGCTTTAATTTTACGCGCCATTAAGTACATAGGGGTAGAAGCTCGAATAGTGGTGACGTCATAAGTCTCTAAGTGATAGATAACTTCTTGTAAGGCATCTATACCTTCTTGCTCAGTAAACACCACGCTGTGATGAATAGTGCCTATGCTGTCTGCTACTGTTTTCGCGGCAATTAAATCTGGTGAGCCTTCAAGACCACAAGCAAAGGAGTGAACCTTTGGCCACCAAGCTTCAGCTAAGTCATTATCTTCAATACGGCGAGCGGCAAATTTTTGCGTTATAGCCGATATTAGCGATGAATCTAAACCACCCGATAATAAAACACCATAAGGTACATCAGTCATTAAATGACTTTTAACCGACTCTTCTAGCGCTTCACGAATTTTTGTTTTACTGGTGGTATTATCTTTAATCGCAGAATATTGTTGCCAGTTACGTTTATAATACTTTTGTAACTTGCCAACACGACTGTCAAGAATATGGCCAGGAGGAAACTCACTCACTGTTTTACAAATAGGCATCAATGCTTTCATTTCAGAGGCAACATAAAAGTTACCGTCTTCATCATAGCCAGTGTAAAGTGGGATAATACCGATATGATCGCGTGCTATAAGGTAAGAGTTATCAGTTTCGTTGTATAAACAAAAAGCAAACATGCCTTGAAGTTTATCAATAAATTCGACGCCAAATTCTTTATATAGTGGCAGAATAATTTCACAATCTGAGCCAGTTTGAAATTGGTAATCTACCGTTAAGTTTGCTGCTAGGGCTTTATGGTTATAAATTTCACCATTTACAGCGAGAATGTTTGTTTTGTCTTCGTTATATAATGGTTGAGCACCATGCTCAGTATCAACAATTGATAAACGTTCATGCACTAAAATAGCATGTTCGCTGCTGTAAATACCGGACCAATCAGGACCACGGTGACGTAATAAACGAGAATATTCTAGGGCTTTCGGACGAAGTGCATCTGCACCTGTTTTTATATCTAATATACCAAAGATCGAACACATTGAAGCGCTACTCCTTTAAATTATTAACAAATTGTGAGGTACGTATAAAATTAATCGTTTATACGATAGGGCCACTGTGACAGCTATAAAAATATTATCAAGTGCTATTTTGCTGAATAACTTATATATGGTTATAAAGAGCCGTTTTTAATGTAAAAAAAACGCTAAAGACTGCAGTCAATAGCGTTTTATTAACCATCAAATGTTATTGATTAAATATTGTTAGTCACATCAACCGACAATTTTATCATTTGACCAGGTTGTAAATATTTTTTGCGATTTAAACTGTTCCAGCGTTCAATATCACTAATTGAGACCCTAAATTTATTGGCAATACGTGCGAAAGAATCACCACGTCTTACCTTGTAGGTGATATTTCGCATGATTGCCTGCTCTGGCGGCTGGTAAGACGTTGTGCTGGCTAAATTGTCTTCAACCACAGCGCTTTTCTGCCAAATAACCAGTTTCTGGCCAAGTTTTAAAACATCGCGTGGCGCCATACCGTTCCATTTTGCAATACTTCGGCTACTGACCTTATAGGTTTGTCCTATATCCCATAAAGTATCGCCTGCTACGACAAGGTGTGTTGTTTTCTCTCCACTTCGTTGACGGTTTTTAGTTGTCGCCGTCCGTTGCTTTTGAGAAAAAACATAACTGTCGAGCGACTGCGTCGCTACAGGAATTAATAAATGTTTGCCCGCACGAATTTGTGTGCCTCTAATATTATTAACCTGTTTAATTAACTTGATATCAGTATTAAATTTATGGGCAATTTCACCTAAGTTATCACCTTCTTTAATTTTATAACGTTGCCATGCTAAACGATCTTCTTGGGGAAGTTCAGCAAGCTTCTTCACAAAATTAGCGACTTTATGGTTTGGTATCAATAAACTGTGAGGGCCATCAGGGTCAGTTGCCCAACGATTAAATCCAGGGTTTAAGCGCTGTAGTTCAGCCAAAGATAAATCAGCTAACTTAGCCGCTTTTGCTAAATCTAACTGCGATCCTATATCAATATTGGTGATCTGACTCTTGTTTTCAATTTCGTAAAGTTTAATATTGAAATCTTCAGGACGTTTTATTACATCGGCCAACGCAAGTAATTTTGGTACGTAAGCTCTAGTTTCTCTGGGTAAATCTAAAGACCAAAAATCTGTTGGTAAATTCTTACGAGCATTTTTCTTCATTGCGCGTTTTACGCGACCTTCACCAGAATTATACGCAGCGAGTGCTAATAACCAGTCGCCATCAAAAAATTTGTTTAAATATTTTAAATATTGAATCGCACCTTGTGTTGATGCAATGACATCACGGCGTCCGTCATACCACCAGTTTTGCTTCATATTGAATCGCTTGCCGGTTCCTGGAACAAATTGCCACATACCTGAAGCACGACCATGAGAGTATGCAAAGGGATCAAAAGCACTTTCAACTATAGGTAAAAGCGCTATTTCTAGCGGCATATCATTTTTTTCAAGTTCTTGCACAATATAAAAAATAAAGGGCTCAGCACGTTTTGCTACGCGGTCAAGATATTCAGGATGTTTTACAAACCAATTGCGTTGCTGCGTAAGGCGTTTATCTTCTGGAATTTCAAAGGTAAATTTAGTGCGAATACGTTGCCAGATATCATCGGATACATAAATATCATCAACAATTTCTGGGTCAGTTAAGGTAAATTCTACATCCGCAACCGGATGAATAATGTCAATGTTTTCATCGGCTAATATCGCCTGATTAATTTCAGCAGTGCTAGCGATCATCCGTTGGCCAATATCTGTTGCTTGAGCGCCATCACTATTTTGCACTGACGTCGCTTGACAACCCATTAGCATGACCGAGAAAGCAACAGAAAATGATAGCGGTAGAGCTTTTGCAAAAGTATATTTTTTAGCAGGTGATTTGTTTGATGTTTTTAAGATAAATTTCATGTAGGCACTATATTATTTTACTTAAGGTTAGTTTCACTTATTTAGCCTGCTTATTCAAGCGTGGCTAATACATTAGTCAAAGTGTTCTCGGCTTAGAATTCATTCTTCCACTGCCTAATAACGGTGAAAGTTGCTAAGGTATTTATTGAGTTTTTACCACTATAATCAACAGCGCTTTCGATGATTTCTTGTTGTTGGCAACGTAAAAAAGGATTGATTTTTTTCTCAAGTAAAATAGAACTAGGGATGGTGGGAATATTTTTTGCTCGTCGTTCTACTACTTGATTGTAATAGTGAACGAGTTCAGCGTTATTTGGCTCAACCGCTAAAGCAAACTTTAAATTGGCTAAGGTGTATTCGTGCGCGCAGTAAACATGTGTTCGATCGGGTAAGTCGGTTAAACGGGTTAAAGCGCTCAACATCTGTTTTGGTGACCCTTCAAATATCCGCCCACAGCCGCCTGAGAATAAAGTATCACCACAAAAAACAGCATCACCAGTGTAATAACCGATATGATCTAAGGTGTGCCCAGCGAGATCAATGACTTCAAAAGAAGTTTCAAGCGCAGGAATTTCGATTATTTGCTTAGCGACTACCCGTACATCAACATTGGTTATCTTTTCATTTTCAGGCGCGTAAACAGTAAGTGGCCAGTTCTTATTTTTACAGTAGCTCTTTAACTCAGCAACACCACCGGTATGATCAGCATGATGATGGGTGATTAAAATAGCGCATAGCTGTAAATTATTTTCCTCTAAATAAGTAATGCAAGGTTTAGCATCTCCGGGATCGACCAGAGCAACGGGTTTTAGCGTTTTATTATCGGTCACGTTTACTTCATGAGAGGTTATTGCCCAAAAATAATTGTCGGTAAAAGCGGGGATTGCCGTAATCAAAATTGGCTTTAGTGTTTGACTTTGCACGTTAAATCGTCCTCAATGAAGGTAAAGTAAGTAGTATACCCGTAAACGAACTAAAAAGGCGTATCTAACTGATGAAACCTGCTTTGGGCTATCGACAACCCCATTACCCAAAATCTTGGCAAGCTTTACCAAACGGCGAGGTCATTGTTAAAGAAATTGAACAAGTGTTAGCGCCGTGGTGGCCAAAATTTTTTGGTTATCATCTATTAAAAATTGGTGCACTCAGTGGTCATATTGACAGCTCAGGCTGTACAATTAAACATCAAATAAATTTAGTCGAGCGAAAACAAACCGGCGATATTATTGCTGATGTAGATGATTTACCCTTTTTAGAACATAGCATTGATGTTTGTTTACTTAGTCACGCCTTAGAATTTTCACTTGACCCTCACCATGTAGTGCGAGAAGCAAACCGAGTATTGATCCCTAATGGTTACTTAGTTATTACTGGTTTTAACCCTTTTAGTTTAGCGGGACTTAATAAATTTATTCCTTATCGTAAACATAACACTCCGTGGAACGAACGTTTTTTTTCGGCAATGCGAGTGAAAGATTGGCTGCATTTAATGGGCTATGAAATATTAGTTGATGAAAAAGTTATTTATTCTTCTTTATCGGGACGTTTAAGCCAAGGTAAAATTGTTCAACTTTGGCAAAAAATTGCCAGTGACTTCTTACCTAACTTAGGGTCTATCTATGTCTTAGTGGCCAAAAAACGTGTCCACCCGTTAACACCTATTAAGCCTAAATGGGCGATAAGGCCGAAGTTTAAACAGGTAGAAGTGCCTAGTATGAATTCATCACATAAAATTAACTAACTTTTAAGTTCCTAACAAAGAGAATACAGTAATGATCCATCGTAATGATTTAGAGCAGCACCTAAATGCCTTGCTAAAGCCTGAACAAATTAAAGACTTTTGTCCTAATGGTTTACAAGTTCAGGGTAGTGATCAAATCCATAAAATTGTCACGGGCGTAACCGCAACACAAGCGTTAATTGCCAGAGCTATTGATGAAAAAGCAGATGCTTTAGTGGTACACCATGGTTTTTTTTGGAAAAATGAATCTTATGTTATTCGTGGCATGAAATATCAACGAATTAAGGCGCTGCTTGATCACAATATAAGTTTATTTGCCTACCATTTGCCGCTTGATATTCATCCGGTATTAGGAAATAACACTCAGCTTGCTCAATTATTTGAAATAAATAATGTCCAACCTCTAGAAGTTGGCAATCCTTTAAGTGTCGCTGTACGTGGTGAGTTCTCACATCATATTTCAGGTGATGAACTGAGTACACGTATCTCCCAGCAACTATCGAGAAATTGCTTGCATATTACACCACCGTCTAATAAAAAAATAAAAACAGTTGCTTGGTGCAGTGGTGGCGGACAAAATTATATCGAGCTTGCTGCAGAGCAGGGCATTGACGCATTTATTAGTGGCGAAATTTCAGAGCAAACGACCCATGTTGCAACAGAAATGGATATTCATTTTTTTGCTGCTGGCCATCATGCAACCGAGCGTTATGGCGCTAAAGCGTTGGCAAAACATCTTGAAAAAGAATTATCAATACCGACAGTTTTTATTGATATTGATAACCCTGCGTAGAGAATATACCCAGCCGTAATGATTAAACCCTACGTCATCCAGAATGCACCCCATTCGACATATGAACCCCCGAACGTCATATGACTCTCCATCCGTCATATGACCCCCCTTCCGTCATCCTGAATTTATTTCAGTATCAGTATGGCGGCGGAGAATACAAAGACCAGATACTGAAACGAGTTCAGCATGACGGGCGAAGAACATAAAGCCCAGATACTGAATGCACCTCAAGCGTCATATGAGCCCCCATCCGTCATCCTGAATTTATTTCAGGATCTCGTATTTCATAGAACAAAGACCAGATACTGAATGCACCCCATTCGACATATGAACCCCCATCCGTCATGCTGAATTTATTTCAGTATCAGTATGACAGCGGAGAACACAAAGACCAGATACAGAATGCACCCCATTCGTCATATGAGCCCCCATCCGTCATCCTGAATTTATTTCAGGATCTCGTATTTCATGGCACAAAGACCAGATACTGAATGCACCCCATTGGTCATATGAGCCCCTTCCGTCATCCTGAATTTATTTCAGGATCTCGTCGTTCATAACATAAAGACCAGATACAGAAACCGTCATGCTGAATGTATTTCAGTATCAGCATAACAGCAATATAAGCCGCTACTAGCTCTTTAACCACTGAACCACGCGGCCTATGCTCTCATACCAGGCATGAGTTGTTTGTTCTAAATTTTTTGGCTTAGGGATATAATCTTGCCAATATTTTTCGTCATTCATTCCTTTGGTCCATTTACCTGCGGGGGCGGCGATGGGGTTAATACCTTCTAGTTGGAAGTACTTAATTGCACGCGGCATGTGGTCAGAATTAGTTACTAAGACAACGTTTTTTCCACTGACCCTTGGCGCCATTAATTGTGCTTCTTCTTCGGTATCTTGCGCAAATCCCTCAACAATTATTTTTCTCTCAGCAACACCCAACAGCATCGCGGCTTGCTTAACCTTCTCGGCATTACTTGTTTCGTCATTGCCGGCATAACCTGAGGTAATTAAGTGCGCTTCAGGGTGAATACGCAGGATACGCATCGCTTCAACGAGTCGTTGCAACGAACAAACACCTAATTCGCTAGTCGCTGGTAATTGAGCATCTGTGGTGTGCTTGCAGCCTAAAATGATAATATAATCAACAGGTTTACTTGAACGTGTGAACGCGGAGTATTGGCTTTCTAGCGGCGCCATAACTAGATTAGCAACCGGACCTAATGAACCTAGCGTTAATAATAAGGTCGCCAAGATTAAGCAGCTATAACTGAATCTCTTTTTATATTGATAAAAAATAATAGCTAATACCAATAATAGTATGACGATACTTAACGGCATGATCAGCGCGCTAATAATTTTTTTAAGTAAAAATAGATCCATAGTAATTAATCTTAGCTCGTTGTATATTTGAAAAATTATTCGAGATTATAATCATCATTGATGGATATACCAAGTGAAGTCATTGATTGATCACCTAGTGAGAGTTTACATGTCATATTGTTATGAGGTTGCCGTATTTTCTGTTAGTAAAGAAAATCAACAAAGAGTGATTGAATTAAGTCAGTTATTGTTTGAAGAAATGAACAAGGAAAGAGCCGTCTTAATATCACATCGTATATTAAGTAAGACCGATAATGATGAAGAAATTTGTTGGCAATTAGTTTGGTTAGATGAAGCAGCGGTTGAAGAAAATGCTAAAAAGTGGGCTACTTTTCCTAGCAGTGCAGAGCTAGAGTCACTGGTTGGAGCACGGCTTTATTACGGACATTTTTTAGCGATTTAAATTTAGGGTAAGCGACTAAAAAAAGCGAAGCAAGTTATGCTTCGCTTAGCTATTCTTTAAATTAAGCTTGTTAACATTTCGGCATTATATTCAACCAAATCTTCACCCACTCGCACTTTAGCGACGTAATCAGCATTAGCAATAAAAGGTCGTCCGATTGCGACTAAGTCAAACTTATTATCGGCAATGGCATCACTGGCAGTATCTGGAGTATAACTGCCTACACCCACTAATGTTTTAGTGTAGTTGGCGCGGATATAACTTGATGCTTGGCCATCTAAATAATCAAAGACCATAGAATCATCAAAAATACCTAAGTGTAAAAATGCCAGATCACGCTGTTCAAGTTCAGTCAGTAAGTGATCAAATACTTGGCGGTCTCTTGCATCCCCAGACATGAAGAAATAGGCACCTGGGCTTATTCTTAATGCCGTTCTATCTTTACCAATGCTGGCAATAACCGCATCAACAACCGCTAACGGAAAACGTGTCATGTTTTCTGGTGTTTCGCCGTATTCATCGGTGCGACGGTTGCTGTCGTAATGAAGGAACTGGTCAATTAAATAGCCGTTAGCACCATGAATCTCGACACCGTCAAAACCTGCTTCGATAGCATTTTTTGCCGCTTGAGCAAAGTCTGCTATTAACTGCTCAATCTCTTGATGAGTAACAGCTCTTGGCACTTGATAGTTTAAATCACGCATTCTCGGTACTGTGCCTTCAACACCTACTGCCGATGGCGCTAAAACGTCACTAGAGCCATTATTATTGTGCTCAAAGAAGTGAGGATGAGCAACTCGGCCGGTGTGCCAAAGTTGAGCAAATATTTTACCGCCCTTATCGTGAACTGTCTTGGTGACAAATTTCCAAGCATTGACTTGTTCTTGGGTAAATAAGCCCGGTGTATTTGGATTACCTTGACCATCAGGACGGATTATCGTTGCTTCAGAAATGATTAAACCGGCTTCTGCTCTGCGGCCATAATATTCGGCCATTGCTACCGTAGGCACTAAGTTATCATCGGCCATACAGCGGGTTAATGGCGCCATTAATATACGGTTATTTAAAGTGATGGTGTCATTTAGTGCATAAGGTTGGAATAAATTATCAGTCATTAATTATCTCTATTAATTGATTTCTTTCTTGAATATTCGTTCAAGATAACGTTATTTGAACAATCATTCAAGTATTATTTTTGAATGATTGTTCAAAATTAAGTATCATGTCGTTATCTAGTAGATAAATGAAAAGTGGTGATCATGAGAAATGCTGAGTTCGACCGAGAAAAAGTGCTAAGAGCAGCGATGAGCTTATTTATGGAAAAAGGCTATAGCAAGACAAGTATGCCTGATTTAAAAAAAGTGACAGGTTTACATCCAGGTTCAATTTATTGTGCATTTGAGAATAAACGCGGTTTACTGTTAGCCGCTATCGCCCAGTATAAAGCTGACCGTAATGCCGAATTTTCACAGTTTTTTTTAAGTGACGAAACCATTCTTGCACAATTAAAAAAATATTTAGACCATATGGTCAATGAATGTGTCAGCGGTGATCCCGCGAAAGGCTGCTTATTTATTAAAACCCTTTACGAGTCAACAGAAGAAGATCAAGAAGTACAAGCCGTTATTGCCGACAATGTTTTACAATGGCAACAAGCGCTAGCTGATAAGTTTTTGCAAGCACAAGCAGCGAAAGAATTATCATTAAATAAAAAGAGTGAACACTTAGCGCAATTTTTAATCATGGGGATTTATGGTTTACGCACTTTTGCTCAATCAAATCCAGATCCAGAGACATTAAAAGCGTTAGCAGAGCAATTATTTAACAGTATTGATAATTAACCGGTCGTTAACTGTAAAGCCGCTATAATAGCCTTATTATTGCAGTTTTTTTCATGGAGTTTTGTATGCGTTTATTTTTATTAGCTTTTTCTATTATCACGGTACTCTCAGGGTGTGGTAAAGAAGAGCAGCCTTTTGAAGAAGTTATTCGTCCTATTGCATGGCAAGAAGTTCAGCAAACCTCATTTGACCAAGTGCGTCGTTTGTCTGGCACTATTTACCCGGTTGAAGAAGCTAATTTAAGTTTTGAGGTTGGTGGAAAAATACAATGGATAAAAGTAAAACTCGGTGATGAAGTTAAGCGAGGCGATGCCCTAGCGCGTTTAGACCAACGAAACTTTAATTTGAGTCGTCAATCAGCACAAGCAAACCTACAAAAAAGCTATGCCGCACTATCTGAAACTGAAAATGAATATAAACGTTACGCCGAGTTATCAGCCAAAGGTTTAGTGTCAAAGTCTGGCTTTGATAATGCCAAAGCAGCTTTTGAGTCAGCAAGCAGTGCCGTAAACATTGCTAAAACTCAACTTGATATCGCCAATAAAGATTTAAGTGATTCAATATTAACGGCCCCTTACAATGGTAAAATAACGAAACGTCTTAGCGAACCTTCTATGCAAATTTCTCCGGGCCAAGCCATTTTTCAAATTGAAGGTGACGATGGTTTAGAGGTGCAAGTCATGGTCCCCGAAACGATGATCAGAGATTTATCTAAAGGAAGCGAAATTGATATTCATTATCCCGCGTTTCCCGGCTTAAACAGTAAAGGCACAATCGCAGAAATTAGTTCGCGCGCCGCTACAGCTAATGCATTTCCGGTGACTATTCTTATTAATTCTGAAACAAAAAATTTGCGAGCAGGCATGACAGCCGAAGTTGACTTTACCTTTCAAGGTATTGGACGAACGGGTTATCAAGGTAAAGCTTTTCGTCTCCCTATTGCAGCACTGGCAGCAGATGAAGGACAAAAGTCGTATGTATTTGTTTATAACGTTGAACAACAAATTTTACAAAAACGTATGGTGCAAACAGAAAGTATTTTAAACAATGAAGTCTTGGTTTCTGCTGGCTTATCGTCAGGAGAAATTATTGCGATTGCCGGTGTCTCGTTTTTACGTGATGGCCAGTCGGTTCGGTTGCTTGATAAGCATGTAAAGCGTTTTAATTAATCACGTTCCCGTATAACTTGAAATTTAGAGACTTTTATGAATTTAACTAAAATTGCTTTTACCTACCGAAAGTCCATTTTAATGGTACTTGCCTTATTATTGATCAACGGTGTTTTTGCTTATTTAACCTTACCAGCACAAGAAAACCCAACAATAACTATACGTAAAGCCATTGTTACCACTTCATACCCAGGCATGGCCCCCGAACGTGTTGAACAATTAATCACGCGTGCCATTGAAAAAGAAATTAGAAAAATTCCTGAAGTTGAAAAACTTACATCGACCTCAATGACGGGACAATCGGTCATTCATGTTGAAATTTACGATCGCTATTTTAATTTAGATAATATTTGGCAAGACTTACGTAATAAAGTTAAACAAGCGCAATTGAATTTGCCAGAAGGGACTAGTCCTCCTTTTGTTAATGACTCATTTGGTGACGTATCTGTTGTCACTTTAGCCTTAACCGCTGACGGTTTTGACTTAGGTGAAATGTATGATATTTCTAAACATATTCGTGACAATTTATACAGTGTTGCCGGTACTAAAAAGGTTGATATTATCGGCGTTCAAGCTGAGCGAATATACCTTGAAGTAAAAACAGCTAAACTCGCTCAATTGGGTATTTCACCGCGTAGCATTATTAGTGAACTACAAAATCAAAATATTATTAGTCCAGGTGGACAAATCGATACGGGTTTACGTTCCATAGTGGTTGAGCCAACGGGTAATTTTTCTTCACTGGAAGAAATAGGTAATACTCATATTAGGATCACCGGGACTGACGATACCATCGCGCTAAAAGATATTGTTAGCCTGCGCCGGGGCTTTATTGATCCGCCAGATAAACCTGCCTACTTTAATGGCGAGCCCGCTATTATGTTTGGGGTTTCCATGCTGCAAAAATATAACTTATTGGAATATGCGCCAAGAGTTAAAAATATGGTCACCAATATTGAAAATACTTTACCGATTGGTTACAAAATCAATATTGCAACTTATCAAGCGGATCAAGTACAGAAATCTATTGAAGGGGTCTCAATCAATGTAATACAAACACTGGTGATTGTATTATTGGTTGTTATTTACTTTTTAGGTTTACGTACCGGTTTAATTGTTGGCTCAATTGTACCTTTTGTGATGCTAACCACATTAGCTATTATGAAGTTCTCTGGTATGACGTTAGAGAAAATGAGCTTAGCAACACTTATCATTGCCTTGGGTTTATTGGTTGATAATGGAATTGTTATCGCTGAAGACTTTAAACGAAGAATTGAACAAGGTATAGACCGCTTTGATGCCATGTGCCAGGGCGGTAAAGAACTTGCCATGCCATTACTCAGTTCATCGGTAACCACTATTTTATTTTTCTTACCCTTAATGCTTGCCGAGCATGTGGCGGGTGAATTCACCCGCTCAGTTTCCCTGGTTATACTGATAACGTTGATGACCAGTTGGGTTTTAGCTTTATGTGTTACTCCAACGCTTTGTTATTTCTTTATCAAAGCTGAAAATAAGGGGTCGGCAACAACAGATAAACCCACTGAAAATTCAACGAAATTCTATCAAATATATGAAAAATTTCTTCATTGGGTTTTAGCACATAAAGCCATTTTTATGACCTTGATGGTCGTCACCTTAATCGTATCTTTAAGTGGCTTTGGCTTACTAAAAAAACAATTCTTTCCTGACTCTGACCGAACTCAGGTGATGATGTACATTGACCTACCTAATGGGACTTCGGCAAGAGAAACTAATCGTCAAATGCAAGAGGTGTTTACTTGGTTAGATGATAAGACGAGTTTTCCTGAGATCAGTAACTATTCGGGGTATTCTGGTTTTAACGGACCGCGTTTTGTATTAACACTTAATCCAGAAGATCCCGCTAATAATAAAGGGTTTGTCGTCATTAATGTTAAAGATGAGACAAAAATTAATACTTTTGTTAATAAATTACATAACGGTATTATTGAAAACTTCCCCAATGTGTCTGGACGCGTTAAGCGGATGTTTGCGGGCCCTTCAGATTCAAGCACAATAAGTATTCAAGTAAAAGGTCCTGATAAAGACATTTTATATGAAAAAGCTAAAGAAATTATGAGCGTTTTACAAGCGGTCCCTCATACTAAAAATGTGCGTACCGATTGGGAAAATCGTATTGTTAAGATGCAAGTTAAAATTGATCAACATCGTGCCCGTCGAGCCGGTGTTACCTCTTCTGACGTAGCTACCGCCTTACAAGGCTACTTTAGCGGCGCTAATGTTACTGAATATCGTGATGGCGATGATATTATTCCCGTGGTGTTTCGCGCAGAAGAAGAAGAGCGTTTTAATCTAGATAGGCTGCGTACCGTTTCAATATTTTCTAATCAAACTGGATCATCAGTGCCGTTATTTCAAGTGGCAGACTTTATTCCAGTTAATCAGTATGCAAAAATTCAACGTGAGAACATGTTTACCACTATCACGATTGAAGCCAGTAATACCCAAATGACAGCGGAAGATCTAAAGGGGGTTATTGACGGCGATATTCAAGCATTAAAAAAAGATTTACCCGTTAACCATTTAATTGAATACGACGGTGTTATTGTCCAGTCTAAAGAAGCGCAACAAGCTCTTGGGGCTAGTATGCCGATGGTTATTGGTTTGGTGCTAATTTTATTGGTTATGCAATTTAATTCATTCCGCCGAGCGTCAATTATTGTGCTGACTATTCCCTTATCACTGATAGGGACGGTTGTTGGTTTATTAGTCATGAATGCGCCTTTTGGATTTATGGTCACCTTAGGTATTTATAGTTTGGCAGGTATTATTATTAATAATGCGATTGTCTTAATTGACCGAATTGAAATTGAACGAGCCACAGGGCAAAGTGACTATCAAGCCATTGTTAATTCGTGTTTAACACGGTTACGCCCAATAACGATGACAACCGTTACCACCATTATGGGGTTATTACCGTTATTGATAGACCCAATGTCAATGTTTTATGGTATGGCAACCGTATTAGCATTCGGCTTAGGCGTTGGCACAATTTTAACCTTAGCGGTTGTACCTGTTTTATATGCCAGTTTCTTTAAGATCAGTCGATGCTAGTTCATGTACTGTTAGTTGAAGATGATCTTGATTTAGCGACAACAATTATTGATTATCTTGAATTAGAAGGCATAACCTGTGATCACGCAGCTAACGGTGTTGCTGGCTTAGCATTGCTCAGTAATCACCACTTTGATGTGATGATCCTCGATGTGAATATGCCGCGCATGGACGGTTTAACCGTCTGCAAAAAAATGCGCGAGCAAGGAAATAGTACGGCGATTTTGATGTTGACCGCTCGAGATACCTTAGATGATAAACTGGCTGGCTTTGCGGCAGGATCAGATGATTACTTGGTTAAACCGTTTGAAATGCAAGAGCTGATTGCCCGTATTCAGGTGTTAGCAAATCGCCGCAGTGGTCAAACAAACCGATTATCACTGTTCGGTCTTGACGCTGATTTTGGCGCTAAAACATTAAAACGGCAACAACGTACGTTACAATTGTCACCAACAGGTTGGAAAATTCTTGAAGTACTGATGCGAAAATCACCTGAGGTTGTTTCAAAAAAACAACTGTTACAAGCTGTTTGGGGTAATGAACAACCAGACAGTGATAGTTTGAAAGTCCATTTGTTTAAATTGAGACAACAAGTCGATACCAGCAATGAAAGTAAGCTTATTCATACGGTTTCGGGACAAGGTTTTGTTTTTCGTGCATGATGAGATTAATGAACATTATAATAGCGACTTTATAGTTAATAATTGATATGAGTAAAACCAAGAAAAAACCACAAACCCTTCGTCGATACGTCTTAAAAGTACAAAGCATGATTGCCTTAATTATCGTGCTTAGTTACACCTTAGTGATTAACTTTTATTTTATTCATGGGCTTGATGAAGCTAACTTTCAGGATCTTCATTTAGAAAGTAATGATTTTGCACGTCAATATCAAAAAAACATCGATCATCCACTGCCTAATAACATTCACTTCCAAGGTTTTTTAGATTGGAAAAGTCTTCCCGTCGAAGTACGAGAGCATTTTGCTGCCTTTGAAAATGTAAAAAAAATGGCGATGGATAACATTAGACTTTTCAGTGAAGACACTTTTATTTCATGGCCAGAGCAGGCTATATTTGTTATTGCACAGCCCTTATTTGATGGTAAAATTTTCTATTTAGTACGAAAAATAAATATTAAACAATATGATGCCTTAAGCCAAATGGGTATCAGTAAAATGTTCCAGCTAACGTGGCCAATCGCATTAATTTTTTTATTAGTGATGCATTTTTCTGTCCAGTTATTGCTTAAACGAACGTTAACACCCTTTTATCGTATTGGTGATTGGGTTGAAAGTTTAACCCTTGAAAATGTTGAGCAAGACACACCAAACTTTGAATTCTATGAATTAACAGCGATTGCAGTTCAACAACAAAAAGCGCTATTAAGGCTCAGTGCTATGCTTGGTAAAGAACAAGATTTTTTACGCCATGCAAGTCATGAATTACGAACCCCAATAGCGGTTGTTAAAAGTAACAGTGAATTATTAACCCGAATATTCTCTAGCGAAAATAATAAAGACAAAGGTGAACAGTCTTTAGCCCGAATCAGTAGGGCAGCACTCAATATGCAACACACCACAGAAACACTATTATGGCTCAGCCAGGAACACTCCATAGAACAAAGCAATCAACAAACATTGGCTTTAGTCGAAATAGACTTAAACTTGATGATTAACAACTTGGTTGAAGATAACGCGTACTTATTACAAAGTAAAAAAGTTAAAATAACACTTAAATTGACGCCTACTCATATTAAGGTACTTGAAACACCTTGTCGCTTGATCCTCAACAACTTAATTCGCAATGCATTTCAATATACAGCAGAAGGCGAAGTTATTATTCAATGTAGCCAAGGCCTAGTTATCGTTGAAAATATTAATATAAGTGAAGGTGACTTTGATCACAGTGGTGCTGATTACGGCTATGGTTTAGGTTTAAGGTTAGTTGATAAAATCGTCAATAAAATGCATTGGTCATATCAAAATAATGATGCAAGTGGTGGCCGTAAAGCGACTGTTGATTTTCGAACCTCTATTTAACTAACTAACAAACTAACAAACTAACTTCATCTTTATCGAGATAGGTTAATATCTTGGCATTTTAGATAAATGGCCTCTAGGGAAAATCACACAAACTTATCACACCCTATTCATCGCGGAGTTGATGACTAGATAATAACATCGATATCGACTAACTATTATTAATGCAAACTAACATAAAGTAGCATTAATACAGCAATTACCTAATACCAATACGACTTAAATAACTCATCTGCTAACATTTATTGCCGTAATCACCATACAAGTTCTTCACCATCAATGAGTTGAGTTAGCCCATCTACTTATTAATATCAGTAAAATATTGTTATTAAGCGATCAGTGACTATAATTTTATAGATATCTTTTATAGGATTAACTTAATGAAAAAACATTTAATATTAGTAACAACTTTACTTACCATGTCTTCACCTGCGTTCGCTGACTGGTCATCAACCGTTACAGTAGCAAGCGATTATCTTTTTAATGGTGTTAGTCAAACAGATGAGGGCCCAGCACTTCAAGGTAGTCTTGATTGGTCTGGTGCGGGGGGTTGGTATGCGGGTGGTTGGGCGTCAAATGTTGATTTTGGTGATGATACGAATATAGAAGCAGATGTTTATCTCGGTTATTACACCGCAGTAAATGATAACGTTAATCTTGATGTTGGCGTTGCTCAATATACTTATAACGGCGCAAGCTATAGTTCTGACGGTAACTATACTGAGATATATACTAAATGGAATTTCGGCGCTACCGATTTAAACTTTTGGTATGCTTGGGATTACTTTGGAACAGGGGCAGGTCATTACATTGTTATGTTAAATCATACCTTTACCATTAATGATGAGTTAACTTTATTAGTGGGTATTGACAGGTCGAGTAGTTTAGATGATGACAAATGGCAATGGGAGCCCGGTAGTGACAGTTATAACCACTGGCAAGTCACCAGTAACTTTAGTACCAATGGTTTTGATTTTTCATTAGGGCTGCACGGCACTGATTTAGATACTTATGGCGATACCACACTATTGCTTACCGTTGCTCGTACATTTCAGTTTTAGGAGATAGCCATGTTTAATAAAGTCATAAAAATTATATTAATTTTGTCTTTTAGCACACCCGCATTTAGCGACACCGTCCATCTAACCTCGTTAACTTGGCCGCCATATTCAGGAAAGGCTTTAAATGAGCAAGGTGCTTCAGTTGCTGTAGCTAAAGCAGCGTTTAAGGCAATGGGACATGAGTTGAAGGTTGATTTTTTCCCTTGGAGCCGTGCTGTAAAGCTTGCATCGGAACCAGACTCAAAATATGCAGGTTATTTTCCTGAGTATTACTATGAGTCTAATGAGTTTTCATTTTCTAATCCGATGGGGAAGGGCCCTTTAGGGGTAATTGAAAACAAGAAAAAACCCATAGTATGGTCGGCGGTTAAAGATTTAACGCAATATAAAATTGGCGTAGTTCAAGATTATGTTAATACAGCTGAAGTTGATGCATTAATTGCTAGTGGCGAAATAAAAGCGCAAACCGCTACCTCTGATGAAACCAACATTCGTAAAGTTGCGGGTGGTCGAATCGATGCTGCTGTTATCGATACCAATGTTTTCAGCTACTTACTAGCAAATAGCAAAGACTTAGAAAAGGCGCAAGAACAAGTGCAAATGAATGTTAAGTTGTTGACAGAAAAAGAATTGTTCGTAGCCTTTAAAAAGAGTGCAGAAGGTCAGAAATGGTTAGCTATCTATAATGAAGGTTTAAAGAAGATTGATATTACGGCGGTGATGAAAAAATATTTGAATGAATAGGACCTTATGTCAATTATACATAAAGAATAGTTTTTCAGGCTAACTCAATAGATTGCTATATTTACGCACTTTGTTATTAATGAATATGATAACAGTTGATTAAAAGCAGATGTGCGTAATTCACTCAACTATACATTACACAAGGTTAATACGATGAAACTAGTTATTGGTTTACTTACTATTGCTATTTCACTGCCAGCATCTGCAGCGACAGTTACTATTCGTGCGGACGACTGGTTTCCGATGAATGGCGATCCAAATGGTGACAAGCAAGGCTATATGATTGATATGGCTACAGCAATTTTTACAGCAGCAGGACATACTGTTGATTATAAGGTAATGCCATGGGAAAGGGCGGTAAACTCGGTTCGTGAAGGTAAGTTTGACTGCGTTGTCGGAGCGTATCCTGAAGATGCACCCGATTTTATTTTTCCTTCTTTGAATTGGGGAATGGATGGTACGGGATATTATGTTAATAATGCATCAACTTGGACATTTACCGGTTTTGATTCGCTATTAACTCAGAAAGTGGGTGTTATTAGTGGTTATGCTTATGGCGAAGAGTTTGACGCGTTAATAAAAAGTCGACCCGATGTTTTTAAAGATGTTTCAGGAACTGATGCTTTGGAAAAAAACTTTAAAAAACTCGTTAATAACCGAATTGATGTTGTCGTTGAATCGGTTTCAGTCGCGAATGCAAAGTTAAAAGAACTTGGTTTTAATGAAGCACTAAAAAGCGCAGGGACTAACGCTGAAAAAGCACCGATTTACATTGCTTGTTCACCTGCAAAACCGACCAGTAAAATGTACATTGAATTAATCGAAAAAGGTACAGAAACACTTAGAGCATCTGGACAGCTAAAAGATATTCTAAATAAATATGGTCTACAAGACTGGCAGTAAAAAGGTATAAAAATAATATGAACGTTACTAAATCTATATCATTTAAACTTATTTTTTCAGCATTGATTATTGTCACCACACTCGTCATTTCTTTTGGTGTGTATGATTATATGGCACAAAGTAATTTACTGAAAAATAAGCAAATAAATCAACTTTCTTTGGTCGAATCTCGATTAAAACTTAATTTGCCTTCTGCTGTTTGGAATTATGAAGAAGATCAAATGAAGGGTATTTTAAACTCGGAACAACAATCAGAAGACATCGCTTTAATAGAAATAACCAATGAAGATAAAAAAACAATATCTCAATCAAAAGGAAAGAAAACAAACGAAGCGATCACTTTTAAGTTACAACATATTGAGGACGGTCAAAGTACCAGTGTTGGTAATGTTACTTTGTTTATCGATAGTTCTTCAATAGATCTCGAATTGTCATCTTTAGCTTCTCGCATCATTGTTAAAGGAGTATTGCTTGACGTATTTTTAATTTCAGCGATCTACTTTTTATTCGCTAAACTAGTGACGCAGCCTTTAAGTGAAGTTGCCAATGCTTTAGAGAATATTGCGCGTGGAGAAGGCGACCTAACGCAGCGACTACGCGTTAAACGTGAAGACGAAATAGGCCTTGTTGCAGAGTCATTCAACGTCTTTGTTGATAAAATTCAATTGCTTGTTCAATCTATTCAATTGTCGGTAAAGCAGACTTCAGAGGTGTCACAAAATGTATATCAAGCTTCTGAGGCCAGTCGTGGGCATTTAGAAAATCAACAGTCTGAAACGGATCAGGTGGCTACCGCCATCACTGAAATGTCTGCGTCAGCAAAAGAAATTGCTAATAATGTTCAGTTAACTGCAGGCTCAGCAGAGCAAGCAAATCAAGATGCACGAGCAGTATCCGCTATTATTAAAGAGTCTATTGAGTCAATAAATGGCTTATCTGATCACCTTAATGAAGCCACTAAGGTGGTTGGTGCACTTGAGGATGATGTTAAAGGCATTGTTTCAGTCTTAGATGTCATTCGCGGAATTGCCGAACAAACAAACTTATTGGCGTTAAACGC
Source organism: Colwellia sp. BRX8-9 (assembly GCF_014077245.1). Lineage (NCBI taxonomy): Bacteria > Pseudomonadati > Pseudomonadota > Gammaproteobacteria > Alteromonadales > Colwelliaceae > Colwellia > Colwellia sp. BRX8-9. Next base: position 48,834 of record NZ_JACGVN010000015.1, on the reverse strand, counting down.
TGCCATTGAAGCGGCTCGTGCTGGAGAGCAAGGGCGTGGTTTTGCTGTGGTTGCAGATGAAGTTAGGGCTTTGGCCAGTCGAACTCAAGAAAGCACTGCACAAATTCAGCAGACCATTGAACGTTTACAATCAGGTGCTAAATCAGCGGTTCATGTTATGGAAGATAGCCAGGTTAAAAGTAAAGCGTCAGTTGAAAATGCACTCAGTTCAGGTGAGTCTATTAGTAGCATTTTAAGCTCTACAGAACAAATTACTGAAATGGCGACGCAAATAGCCTCTGCGGTTGAAGAACAAAGTACTGTTGCAGAAGAGTTAAGCAGCAACGTTAATAGAATTGTTAGCGCAGGTCATAGCAGTTTAGAACAATTAAATGCGATGACAAAAAATTCTCAACTTATGCAAAGTTCTTCAGATGAGCTCAATAAATTAACGCAACAATTTAAAGCTTAACGTAAGGCATTAAATTTTTAGGTACGTATATTTACCGGTATGTGATTCTTTTACTGATAGATTTTACTCATCTATTTAAAAGGGGGGAACTTTAAATAACTATGGAGTTTTCCTTCGCTCTTAGAGACGATTAAATGCTGATTATAATTTGCTAACAACAAATTATAATCAGTTTTTTTAGCTGTTTATTTCAGATCAGCGTCATGATTAAAGTGGCGTTATGGATTAGATATACAGAGACGTACTTAATATACTCAGTTTATAGCTACTACAGTGCGGCAGCGCTTATTCAATTAAGTGAAAAACAGATGTTGTGTTCACTATGGGTTGATTTTCTTGATTGCTTTAAGTGATTAAAGCCGTTAAAGTTTGCCTAATTCCTACCAGAGTAATATCCCTTAATGCGCAGATCTTCCTACTCGTCACCTGAAAATGCCACCATTAATTGGCGAGTGCTAAAGTCACTTATTCCCTACTTACTCGAATTTAAAGTGCGAATAGGTTTTGCGTTGTTTTGTTTGGTGTTAACTAAACTCGCCAGTGTTTATCTGCCTTTTATCTTAAAAGATATCGTTGACGGACTTGATGCTCAACAAGAAAACAATATTTTCATTGTGCCTTTTGCTTTAGTTGCCGCTTATGGTTTAGTGCGTTTAACTATTGTGCTACTGGCAGAAATACGCGACACCTTATTTGGCCGTGTTACCGAACGAGCGATCCGCCGCATTGGTTTGAAAGTTTTCGAGCACCTGCATCAACTTGACTTAGACTTTCATTTGGACCGCCAGACAGGTGGACTCTCGCGTGACATTGACCGTGGTACGTCTGGGGTTAACTTCTTAATGCGGTTTATGGTTTTTAATATTGTGCCAACCTTACTCGAAATAATTATGGTTATTACCATATTATGGGTGAATTATGGCATTTGGTTTGCGCTGATCACCGGCGTCTCTATTGCCAGCTATATCGCTTACTCGATTTACGCAACAGAATGGCGCACGCGTTACATTAGAGCCGCAAATAAAGCTGACTCATCAAGTAATACTCGCGCAATAGACAGTCTGTTAAATTATGAAACGGTTAAATATTTTACTAATGAATCATATGAATCAACAGCTTACGACAGTCAATTAGCTGATTGGGAAAAAGCAAAAATGCAAAACCGTTTGTCACTGTTTGCTTTAAATGGTGGTCAGGCCATTATCGTGTCGTTAGCGATGACGGCAATGTTAGCGTTAGCGGCTTATCAAGTGACTCATCAACAAATGACCTTAGGAGACTTTGTCCTGGTTAATGCTTTTATGATGCAACTGTTTATCCCTTTAAACTTTTTAGGATTTGTTTATCGAGAAATAAAAGGTTCTTTAGCAAATATTGAGCAAATGTTTACCTTGTTGCAAAAAGTACCTAAGGTTGTAGATGCACAAGATGCCAAAGAATTAGCGATAAGCCATGGTGCTATTAAATTTGATAACGTTAGCTTCTTTTATGATGAGCAAAGACCCATTTTAAAAAATGTTTCATTCGAGGTTAAAGCGGGTCAAAAAGTCGCTGTTGTTGGCGAGAGTGGCTCAGGAAAATCGACCTTAGTGAAACTACTTTTTCGTTTTTATGACTGCCAACAAGGCTGTATTAAAATTGACGGCGAAGCAGTTACTGATATTACGCAACATTCCTTGAGAAAGAATATTGGCATCGTGCCACAAGATACGGTGTTATTTAATGAAAGTTTATTTGAAAATGTTAAATATGGCAATGTAAACGCGAGTAATGCACAAGTTGAAGAAGCTGCAAGATTATCGCATTTAAGTCACTTTATTACCTCGTTACCAAAAGGTTTTGATACCGTCGTTGGCGAGCGTGGTTTAAAGCTTTCTGGTGGCGAAAAGCAACGGGTTGCCATCGCCCGAACCATTTTGAAAAATCCTGCTATTTTGGTCTTTGATGAAGCAACGTCGTCACTTGATAGTCACTCAGAGCAAGCTATTTTAAAAGCAATCAAAGAGGTGGCTAAAGATCACACTAGCTTAGTGATAGCTCATCGATTATCAACTATTATTGATGCCGATAATATTATTGTCCTGCACAAAGGGGAAATAATCGAGCAGGGCGATCATCAAACGCTACTCACTAAAAAGGGTCATTACGCAACGATGTGGCAACTGCAACAAAATGCCTGATAAACAAATGTATGCCGTTGAAATTTCACAAACTAAGCAGTGGCTAGAAGAAATAATTATTGGTTTGAATTTTTGCCCTTTTGCAAAAAAAGAGTTTGTTAATAACACGATACATTATCAACTTTGCCCAGCAAAAAAGGTTGAATCGGCTTTAGCAGAATTAGCCATAGAATTTGAAAGACTCGTCGCTGACCCCAGCATAGAAACGACTTTATTGATTTTTAATGAAGGCTTTAAAGGTTTTGAAAGCTACCTTGATTTACTCGATGAGGCTAATGAATTGTTGTTCACCTTAGGTTATGAAGGTGTCTTTCAGCTCGCCAGTTTTCATCCTGATTATTATTTTGAAGGTGAGCCATTTAACGCAGCCTCTAATTATACTAACCGTTCGCCATTACCCACGCTTCATTTAATTCGAGAAGCGAGTATGGAAAAGGTATTATCTGTGTATAAAAATCCACAGAAAATACCTGATAATAATATTGCCTTAGCCCAAGAGAAAGGTGCTCATTACTTTCAAAATATATTAAAACGTATTGCTAAATTACACCGATAATTCAGGTGAAAATTTATGCTATTTTCCAATATCAAATCAACTTGCTATAATGTTGAAAAATTTACACAAAGGTAGTCATTTTCGTGGATGAAAAAAAAGTAGTACAAATTGGTGGTAGCATAGAAAAGTCTTTGCAGGGTGAATATACTATTGACGTTTCTTCGGTATTAAAAGAGGCGTGGCAATTAACACTTCGCTCGCGAATCGCTATTAATTTAGGATTACTTTTTACGCTTATTTTGGGGATTGTTGTTTCATTTTTGATCAGTAATACCATGGGTGGTATTGAACAAGTGATTAAAGACCCACAATCAACAACATTATTAAATATTGTTGTCACTATGGTTATCTATCCTTTTTTAGTTGGTGTCGAGATGATGGGCGTTTTTCATGCCGTTGGTTTAAAAACCAATAGTAAATTAATTTTTGCTTTCTTAAAACGAGGCAGTTGGGTTGCTGTTTGTGCGCTGTTAACGTCAGTATTAATAACTTTAGGTATGAGTTTATTTGTTTTTCCAGGTATTTATTTAGCGGTCGCCTTGTCATTAGTACTGCCGCTTGTAGTAGATAAAAAATTATCACCGATAAAAGCTATCACCTTGAGTTTACAAGTTACACGTTTTCAGTGGTTTAAGTTACTCGCTATTTATAGCTTACTCTTTTTAACTTTATTTTTATCTTTAATCCCCTTAGCCATTCTTGCTAAAACACAATTTTCAGTGATTGGTGTTATGCTTTTCTTAGTCGCATTAACATTTATAGCGCCGCTATTTTATAATGTTAAAGGCATTTTATATCGAGAGATTTTTGGCATGCAGTTACAAGCGACGGATGTACCCGCTCAGCAAACGAGTGATACATTTTCAGCGTAAAGCTCTGTGCAAAACCTTATTGTTAACAAAAAGGCTACTATGATCATTCAATATTTGATGAGAACTGTGTTAATAAGTGTATTTTTTCTTGCGCTTATTGCGCCCTTCACTTTTTTAGCGCCAACTTTTGAACTTCCCACGCCGGAAGTAACAAACGTTGTTATCGTTCCTGTGGTCAAGGCGAAAGTAAAAGTGGTTGAGCAACCGCTTCATAACGTTAAGATCCCAAACTTTGCTTCTATAAGCGATGTTAAAACGAAAAAACGTCAGTTTTTCCGTTATATTTATCCAGCAATAGCGCAAGAGAATAGCAATATTCTTATGTTAAGGGCAGAAGTCTCCTTGATGATAGAAACACTTTTCCTCGAGGAAAATCTTTTAGCAGATCAACAAGCTTTGCTTGAGCGATTAATTAAGAAATATAAAGTTAATCAAAAACACTCGCCGCTACAGCAACTTAATGAATTATTGTTGCGTATTGATATTGTGCCTGTTGAACTAGTATTAGTGCAGGCAGCCAATGAATCAGCTTGGGGCACTTCTCGTTTTGCTCGAGTTGGTTTAAACTTTTTTGGTATGTGGTGCTATAAAAAGGGTTGTGGCATGGTGCCAAGAGGAAGAGATGACGGTGCTAAACATGAAGTAGCGGCATTTAATAGTTTAGAGCATGCGGTACAGCGTTATTTACACAATATTAATACAAATCATGCTTATGGTGTTTTTCGTTCAATTAGAGGGCAGTTACGCGCTCAAGAACAACCACTATCGCCACAAATCTTAGCAACAGGATTACTGCGTTATTCTATTAGAGGCACTGATTATGTCTTAGAAATAACAGAAATGATCCGCCATAATAAAGTGTATTTTGATAAAATATTGTCGAAGCCAAAACCTAAGGTTATTTAGGCTCGGCTTATTGTATTACGCGTCAGATAATGATGGCGAGCGATAACATTCATTCTTTTAACTGGTGTTGTTATCGCGCTTAGATACTTGGTATTAATTAAGGTAGATTCTACTTTATTTCTATAATATTCAAACTGTTACTTAATGAAAGTTTGGCTTTTGAATTGTCTTCAATATTGACGTTGTTTGTTAATTGAGCGGCAATAATAGGTTCATCATCAAAAGCGATATCGCCACCATTGATAATGCCTGAATCAGCGTTAATCCCTTTAAAATCAAAAAGTTCACTGTCACACAAATGTGATGGAACCACATTGCGAATGGCAGTAAACATAGATTCAATTCGTCCTGGATGATTAACATTCCAGTCCTGTAACATTTTCTTAATGTTTTGACGTTGTAAATTAGGTTGAGAGCCACATAAATTACAAGGAATAATTGGGAACGCTTTTAGTTGTGCATATTGGATGAGTTCTGCTTCTTTACAAAAAGCTAACGGTCTAATGACGACATGCTCACCATTATCAGAGACCAATTTTGCTGGCATTGATTTTAATTTACCGCCATAAAACATATTTAGCATCAGTGTTTCAACCATGTCATCACGATGATGGCCTAGTGCAATTTTAGTTGCGCCTATTTCTGCCGCGACCTTGTATAAAATAGCTCTGCGTAAACGAGAGCATAAACTGCAGGTGGTCTTCCCCTCAGGTATTTTATCTTTAACAATAGAGTAGGTATCTTCTTGCGCAATTTTATATTCAACACCTAAAGCTTCTAAGTATTCGGGAAGGATATGCTCAGGAAAACCAGGTTGTTTTTGATCAAGATTAACGGCAACGATATCAAAATGAATGGGCGCTGATTCTTTTAACAACATTAAAATAGCCAGAAGGGCGTAACTGTCCTTGCCACCCGATAAGCACACCATTATTTTATCGCCATCTTCTATCATATTATATTGCGCGATAGCTTGGCCAACATGTCGTCTTAAGCGCTTCTCAAGTTTACTCAGCTGTATTTTTTGGCTGGGTGTTAAAGATGTTATTGGTGTCGCTGATTGAGCGCTCATAGTGTTTCCTAGAGATATTTGAAATAAAAAGTATGAATTTTACCGCGCGTAGTATAGCAAAAAGCCAAGGAAATCCTCGGCTTTTTAATGGATATTTACATATTTCAATATTAAGCTAATGGCGAGAGGTAACCATCAGGTTTTATCGCTAAGACATCACAGTTAAGGCGGTCAATGACATGCTCTGCAGTATTACCAATAAGTGCCGCTGAAATCCCCGTTCGACCAATAGTACCTAACACAACTAATTCAGCATCAACGTGCTTAGAAATACTTTGAATAACATCTTCAGGTAAACCTTCTTTAACATGGGTATTTTTAAGCGGAATATTAAAGCTATTAGCATGGTCTTTCATCGCACTTTTGTGATGATTAAACATAGTGTCGTTATATTCAGAGGCGTTAAACTCTGGAATTTCAATGGCAATATTTACTGGCGTACCTGGATAAGAATTCACTAAATGAACATTGGCTTTAATCAGTGAAGAAAACACTATTGATTCTTGGGTTAACTTATTATTAAGCGCTTTGTGCTCATCATCATCGCTACCGATATTGAGTGCGGTAAGTAAATTACCATTGCTTGGCCAGCTATGGTCTTTAACCAGTAATACTGGGCAGGGACATTTCCTTAAGATATGCCAATCTGTTGGCGTAAAAATAACCGACTTTAGCTTGTCATGTTGATGGGTGCCTTTGATGACAATATCGAAGTTTTCAGCCAGTACTTTTTTTATGATCTTTTCAAATGGGCGATTATGCCAAATAATACAGGTATCTATGGTTATGTCTTGGTGATCAGTTTCTGAAATCTTTTCGTCTAACCATAGTTTACGATCATTAATAACCGATTGACGCATTGCTTCTCGCTCTTCGCCAGAAAGCATGGTGGTCATTTCATAAGATAAATCATAAATGGTTAAAAATGCAGTGATCTGTCCGCCACTATGTCGTGCTAATTCAATCGCACGTTTCAACGCTTTTTGATTTTCAGTGGTTGGATCAATAACGGCTAATATTTTTTTATACTTATCCATAATATTTACTCCCTAGTTATTAAATAATATTAATAATAGACCATAATTAATAGATATTATTTGCTTTAAATCATAATATTTCAATAAAAAAAATGCTTAACATCTTTAATGTTAAGCATTTATCTATAATTATTTAAAAAAGCGATAAACTACAGTGAAGCACACTCGTTAAGTTTATCCATATTAAGTATTGTGATGAGTTTTCCATCAACTGTGATTAATTCATTTTTTTGAAAACGATTTAATAATCTACTGATGGTTTCAACCGTTAAACCAATATAATTACCAATGTCACTTCGCGTCATCGTTAGGCGAAAATCTGTTAGTGACATACCCCGTGCATGATAGCGACTGGCTAAGGTTGAAATAAAAGTTGCTAAGCGTTGTTCAGCATTTTTGCGGTTAAGTAGCGTTAACATTTCTTGATCTGCGCGGATTTCTGAACTCATCATGCGAAGAATTTGTTTTTTCAACTTAGGCATCGTATTCGATAATGAATCTAAAGTATTGTAAGGTATCTCACAGACCATAGATGTTTCTAAGGCTTTTGCAAAACTAGGATGCTCTGACTCAGCAATAGCATCAAAACCTAATAAATCACCCGCTAAATGAAAACCGGTAATTTGTTCTTCACCTTGTTCATTAACCGTAAATGTTTTGAATGTTCCAGAGCGAATAGCGTATAAAGCTTGCATTTTGTCGCCATCTTGGAAAATTTGTTCGCCTTTATGGATAGGGCGTTTACGGTCAATAATGCTGTCTAGTGTATCGAGCTCTTTATCATTTAAAGAGAAAGGTAAACACAGCTCGCTGATACTACAGTTTTGACAATGAATATGTTGAGATGTAGAACATGGCTTTTTATACATATTAACCTAAATGAGTTATCCCTAATTTATCGATCATATTAAAACAATTGCTGATATGCAAACATTAAACTGTATATTCCGTATGAAATTATCATTAGCGCCATTATTTTCTTGAATTTCGTGTTTGTTACCAACGACTTTATACCAAAAGAGCCAAGTGAAAGACTTAACAAGGCTGGTAAAGTACCTAAACCAAAACTAGTCATAATTAGGGCGCCACTGAGGGCACTTCCACTGGCTAAGGACCAAGTTAATGTCGAGTAGACTAAACCACAAGGTAACCATCCCCAGACTGCTCCTAATGCTAGCGCTTGTTTAGCATTATTAATGGGAATAAACCTTTTACTTAACGGGGATAGATAACGCCAAAGGAACTTACCCATTTTTTCAACTTTTGATAGCCACATTAACCATTGGCCTAAATACAAGCCTAATAAAATTAAAAATACCGCTGCAAATAACCGTAAAAAACCTAATGGAACGCCAATATTCTTTATTGCAATAGAACTACTAAATCCAACGATTGCCCCAATTAAGCTATAAGAAAAAATTCGGCCAACATTATATGCACCGACCAGCTTAAATTTATCGCTGCCTTTTTGTTGCGGTGATATAGCAGATGTTAACATCGTTGTTATACCACCGCACATACCGATACAATGTCCCGAACCTAACAAGCCGATGATGAATGCCGATAAATAATCTATACTCAACATGGCTGTTATTTACTACCCGTATCATTTTTAGCTGTATTTTCGCTATGGGTTTCAGTGGACTTTTTGGTGGTAGTGTTTTCATCTTCATCAAACAAGATACTCATACCTTGTTTCTCTAAATCATCAAATTGTTCAGTTTTTACTGCCCAAAAAAATAAATAAATGGCGATAGAGGTTAGGATTATCGCTATGGGGATCAAAATATAAATAATGCTCATGGTCTTTATGCTCTATTATAAGTTTGCGTTTACTTTTTTAATAAACGTAACGAGTTAGTGATAACCAATATCGAACTTGCAGACATACCTATAACCGCCATATAGGGGGTAATGTAGCCTGAGACGGCAAGGGGCAATACGATAGCATTATAACCGAATGCCCAAAAATAATTTTGCCAAATAATGCGACGAGTTTTATTGGCGACCTGTCTTAATGTTGTTATCGACTTTAAACGATTATTGAGTAAGATAACATCGGCACCGCTTTTAGCTATATCGGTGCCACTCCCCATAGCAATCGAGACATGGGCTGCGCCGAATACTGGCGTATCATTGACACCATCGCCGACCATAGCAACGGTTGAGTTTTTAGGCTGATTTTTTATTATCGCCATCTTATTAGCCGCAGTCAAAGTACTATGTATCTCGTCTAAATGTAGCAATGCCTGAACTTTTTCACAGCCAGCAGGGTTATCACCCGATAGCATGATGGTATAAATATTACATTTCTTTAAGTCATCTAACAGCGTTTGGGCATCATTGCGAATTTCATCGCTTAAATAAAAAGCAGCGACTAATTGGTTGTCTGCTACTAATAGGCAAGAAGCCGTCGCAAATTCTGCCAACATACTTGATTCGCTAAGCAACCAATTAGGTTTGCCGATTTGAAAGTATTGACCGTTCACTTTCCCTTGAATACCAGCACCAGATTTAATTTCAACGGCTTGAGTATGGTAGGAGTAATCACGAAATGCTTTAAACGGTTTGGCTAAAGGGTGCTCAGAATAAGACTCGAGCGCTGCTGCTATAGCTAAAACCTGCTGCTTGCTATAGTTAAGCTTTTCATTATTAAAGCGCTTTATTTCATTAATAGAAAAATCACCAGAAGTTAAGGTACCTGTTTTATCAAAGGCAATAGTGGTTAATTTCGGTAATGTTTCCATAACATGTGCAGATTTTATCATGATACCTTCGCGGTTTAAGCGTGTGGTCGCACAGGTTAACGCTGTGGGGGTTGCCAGTGACAAGGCGCAAGGGCAGGTAGCAACGAGTACCGATAAGGTGATCCAAAAAGCTTCTTCAGGTAAATGCTGTTGCCAATAAAATGCAGTACCTATAGCGGTTAGTAAAATAACCGCAACAAAGTATTGAGCGATTTTATCTGATAATTTTGCTAATTTGGGTTTATGCGCCTGAGATGATTCACTTAATCTGATCAGTTGGCTTAAAAAAGAATGTTCACTGGCTTGTTTAACTTCAACGTTGATATTACCGTCACCATTTATAGTGCCTGCAAAGACAGTATCGCCTATTGATTTATTTAAGGGTAACTGCTCACCCGACAACATCGCTTCGTTGAGTTGGCTGCTGCCTGTAATTATTGTGCCATCAGCGGGAACCACTTCGCCTGGTTTTATGAGTACAATATCGAGAGGACGAAGTTTTTTTGCTGGTAGTATGACTTCTTTTTCTGTTCCTTTATCATCAATGAGTTTTGTCGCTATCATCGGCATTAACTTAAGCAAGTTAGCCGAGACTTCCGCAGCGCGACTTCTTGCTCTAAATTCTAAAAATTTACCAATAAGTAGTAAAAAAGTGAACATCGATACTGATTCAAAATAGACTTCACCTTGCTGAGTGATTGTTGCCCAAGCACTGGCCGAAAATGCCAGTGAAATCGCTATAGCAACAGGAACATCCATAGATAAACGCTTCACTTTTAAAGCATTAATAGCTCCCTTGTAGAAGGGTAATGCGCCATAGGTGACAATAGGTAAGGTCAAGAATAAACTCGCATAGCGTAAATAGATTAAGTTGTACTCATCCATGCCAGAAAAGGCGCCAAAGTATAAGCCAAAAGCGATCATCATGACTTGCATCATTAAAATACCAGAGATACCTAGGCGTTTAATATAATTATTACTTTGGGTTTTGTTAAGTTTTTCGGCGGTACTCGCTTTAAAAGGGAGGGCTTGGTAACCAATATTGCTGATATGATTAATCAGCTCACTAAGTTGTACTTCACTATTATTCCATCGAACAGTTGCACGTTGTGTCGTGGCATTTACATTAATTTTAATTAAGCCGTTTATCTTGATAAGTTGCATTTCGATAAGCCACGCACATGCCGCGCAGCTTATACCGTCAATCGTTAAAATTGCTTCGTTATATTCATCATTTTTATAAGTAAATTCACTTTGTAGGCTGTCATCATCAAGTAACTTATTACGTTGTAACTGCTCAGGAACCAGAGGCTCACCTTTTAGTGCGGGAGCTGTTCTAAAACGATAATATTCACCTAAACCGTTATCAATAATCGCTTGAGCAACACTTTGACATCCAATACAGCACATCGGCTGCATGGTATTCTCAATTTTTATTGATAAATCTAACCCATTAGGAACAATTTCACTGCAGTGATAACAAAGTGTTTTCATATGTTGAGGCCAAGCAAATAATTGGTTTTTATAGAGGTGTTGCTTAGGTGAGGTTAATCAACACCTAAGCTAATAGAGACTATTGGCGCTTAGTTAGCTTCTCTAACATTAGGAATAATATCGATAAATTCACTTTGAGGTAAGAAAATAGTATTTTGAATTTTCCAGTGATTCTCAAAAGGCGTTATGGTTAAGCGCCATTTTCCCTTTACTGGTTCATCAAAGACATGCCTAAAATAGCCATTACCGTCAGGCGTGAGTGCTAAATAGAAATCTCTATCAGCAAGAGTCGGGTGATAAAAATTAAGATTTAACACCGGGAATACTTTATCAATACCGGTAGGTTTGATAATTAATTCGTTATCTTGCAGTTTTAATGCAAAGCGCATCCCTAATTTTTGGGCAAGCTTTACTTTAGAGACTTCTAGGTTAATTGCTTTACCTTTTTTATAGTAATCACCAACGACTAATGGATCGGGATTATGGTTAGCAATAAAGTAAGTCGAAATACCAGCAACAACCGCGGTAGCGGGGAGAATAAAAACGAACCAAGCCCAAGGCTCTTTATACCAAGATGTTTTCATATTAAAAATTCAGTCGGTGAAAGTGCGCGTATTATACGACTTTTTTCTATTGGGAACTATTAAAAAACCAACAATTTACTCACTATTCTTGGCTTGGAAGATATAAAAAAACCTTGCGGTAATAATACCGCAAGGCTGATATATTGAGACTAATTAAACGCAGTTATTTTTGCGATAAACTATACACATATGCACTAACAAGATGTATTTTTTGTTCACCTAAAATATCTTTCCATGCGGGCATTACACCAGCTCGACCATTTTTAATAGATGACTCAACGGCACGTGGAGAGCCGCCATACAACCAGATGTTGTCAGTTAAGTTCGGCGCTCCTAAAGGAATACCCATAGCTAAACTACCTTTACCGTCAGCACCATGGCAACTTGCGCACAGAGCGAACTTTTCTTTACCGGCAGCAGCACTGGCAACGTCAACTTCACGACCACTTAAACTCAGTACATAGGCGGCAACATCTTTAACGCCTTGATCACCTAATGCTGAGCCCCAAGCGATCATACCGTTAGCATTACGACCATATAGAAGTGTATGCTTAATCGATTGTGGGTCTCCGCCGTATAACCAGTCTTTATCGGTTAGGTTAGGGAAACCGGTAGTACCACTTGCATTTGAACCATGACACTGAGAACAATTTTGTAAATATAGGCGTTGACCTACTTTTAACGCTTCTTCATCAGTGGCTAAGTCTTCAATGGTGCGTGCAGCATAGGCATCAAAAATTGGACCATATTTTAAATCGGCGGCTTCAATTTCACGGTCATACTGTACTAAATAACCATTTTCTTTTGCGGCGATTATCTGCGCTTTAGATTCAGCAAGATTCAAAATTCCTTGGTTAGAGCTTTTCCAACCAATAAATCCAGTCCAATTACCTAAACCATAGAGTGCTAAATAACCAAAAGCCCAAATGATAGTTAATAAGAAGAATGTACTCCACCATTGCGGCAGTGGATTATTCAATTCTTCGATGCCATCGAAGGTGTGTCCCATTGACTCACCTTCAGGAACACCTGCAAAGTTCTTTAAACAATAGCGAAGTAGTAAAAAACAACCGACTAAAGTTCCTAGGGTTAAAACCCAAACCCATATATTCCAGAAGCTAGACATTTTTATTAGTCTCCTGTTTGCCATTCACGTCATTAAGCTCAGTCTTTTCTTTATCTTCTTCGAAGATAGAGTTTGCAGCTTCATCAAAAGCGCTTTTACGCTTTTTAGAATAAGACCAAACCACAATAATAATAAATAGTGCCAATATTAATAAAGCTATTAACCCTCTGAGGGTGCCATAATCCATCATCATTATTTCAACGCATGACCGAGAGATTGCAAATAAGCAATAAGAGCTTCCATTTCCGTTTTATCTTTAACCGCGTCTTTAGCACCGGCTAAATCTGCAGCTGAATATAACGGGATACGATTACCTTGTTCATCTTTATGGCTGCGATTGCGCGTTAAGAAATTAAAAGTAGCTAATTTCTTCTCGGTTAATTCGCCATCTAACTTGTTTTCAGCTAACCAGCTAAACGAAGGCATATTCGACTCTGGAACCACTGAACGAGGGTCAAGTAAATGCGCACGATGCCAATCGTCACTATAACGACCACCAACACGAGCTAAGTCAGGACCTGTACGTTTAGAACCCCACAAGAATGGATGTTCCCATACGCCTTCACCAGCGACTGAATAGTGCCCGTATCGCTCAGTTTCAGCGCGAAAAGGACGTATCATTTGGCTATGACATACATTACAACCTTCACGGATATAAATATCACGACCTTCCATTTCTAAAGCGGTGTAAGGTCTGAGGTTGTCAACAGGTGTTGTCGTTGCTTTTTGAAAAAACAACGGTGTTATTTCAACTAAGCCGCCAATACTTATCGCGAGAATAGTGAAAATAGCAAACAAACCAACATTTGTTTCAAATTTTTCATGTTTATTTTTCATCGTCAGCCTCCTAATCTATGGCAACGGGCTTAAGACTTTCGTCTTCAGCATAGATAGTTTTGAACATGTTGTAAGCCATCAATAAGAAACCAGCAACAACTAATACACCACCAACGAAACGGATAAAGTAGAATGGGTATGATGCCGTTAAACTTTCAACAAAGCTGTAAGTTAGCGTACCATCGGTGTTAACCGCTCTCCACATTAACCCTTGCATGACACCTGAAATCCACATAGCAACTATATATAAAACAATACCTGTTGTGTGTAACCAGAAATGCACATTGATCAACTTAATACTGTACATGCGACCTTGATTAAATAGCACTGGAATTAAATGGTACATAGCACCAATTGACACCATAGCAACCCAGCCTAAAGCACCAGAATGCACATGACCAATGGTCCAGTCAGTGTAATGAGAAAGTGCATTTACAGATTTAATTGCCATCATAGGACCTTCAAAGGTAGACATACCGTAGAAAGACAATGAAACAATTAAGAAGCGAAGAATCGGGTCATGGCGAAGTTTATGCCATGCGCCAGAAAGCGTCATAATACCGTTAATCATACCACCCCAAGAAGGTAGGAATAACACGATAGACATTACCATACCAACAGACTGAGCCCAATCTGGCAGTGCAGTGTAATGTAAGTGATGTGGGCCAGCCCAAATGTATAAAGAAACTAATGCCCAAAAATGCACAATAGATAAACGATAAGAATAAACTGGACGTTCAGCTTGTTTGGGTACGAAGTAATACATCATACCTAGGAAACCAGCGGTTAATAGGAAGCCAACGGCATTATGTCCATACCACCACTGCATCATCGCATCGATAGCACCTGAGTAGATAGAGTAAGACTTCATCATAGAAACAGGAATTACCATTGAATTACCAATGTGTAATACCGCAACAGTTAGTATAAAGCCACCAAAGAACCAGTTAGCAACATAAATATGCGAGGTTTTACGTTTAACGAGTGTCCCAAAGAAAACGATGGCGTAACTTATCCATACAATGGCAATTAAAATGTCAACGGGCCATTCTAATTCAGCATATTCTTTACTTGATGTGTAGCCCATAGGAAGCGTGATAACAGCGAGCACAATAACTGCTTGCCAGCCCCAAAAGGTAAATGAAGCAAGTTTGCCGCCAAATAATGTTGTTTTACAGGTTCTTTGAACCACATAATAAGAGGTAGCAAATAAGGCACTCGTACCGAATGCAAAAATAACTGCATTAGTGTGAAGTGGACGAAGACGGGAGTAGGTCAACCAAGGTGTTTCGAAATTCAACGCAGGCCAAATTAATTGAGCTGCAATTAGAACACCAACGAGGGTACCGACAATTCCCCATATTACTGTCATAACAGTAAATTGACGTACAACATCAAAATTGTAGTCTACTGATGACGCATTACTTTGAGACATGTTATGGTTTCCGCAGTTATAATTGTTAACGTAAAACGATTTTTTATGATTAAAAAAACTAAGCGCCAATGATAAGTTACAATTGAAAATATAAATTTCATCTAGCGATAAAAAATCTCCCGTATATAGTAATAATTTTGCATCGAAAAGTCATTAGAATATGCAGTAATTTTGTTGTAGATCAATAATATTTAAAAGCTTAGTACGATTAATGTACATAAAGCACCAAAGAGAGACTGTCCTATTAATAATTTTAATTACAAAAGGCTATTAATCGCTTTTTTTTTAGTCAGCATTGTCAGCTGTGACGCCCAAGAAAAATCTCAACAAGTGAGTTTGCCATTTCAGTGTTTAACTTCGCAAAGCATCTGTGAAATTAAAACCATTTTTGGCAGGATGTTAGTTAAGTTTAATGTTGGAAAAGTGCTAACAGAACACCCTTTTGATATACGGGTTGAACTTAAAAAAGATCATTTGCTTAAGGATAACTTTTCCGCTGAAGATTCGTATAGTGTCGTTGGCTACATGGAAGGAAAAACAATGTTTATGGGTAAAATTCCCTTGTTTTTTACTGAGGACATCACCACAGAGAAAAATTATTTTGTTGCAGAAACAATGTTAGGTAGCTGCTCTGAAGATAATATGGTTTGGCGGTTATGGTTAACAGTAGAAAAAAAATCAGCGAATAATGATAAAGAACAAACAAGTTTTTTTATCGATTTTCAGTCGAGTCGCTTTTAGTTCAATAATATCTTCTGATAAGCTACGCCAAATTTTACTTAGATAGTTACCCTGATGATTGATTACACCACTTTAGTTATATTCATACCAACATTCTTCTTTGTTAGTATTACCCCTGGAATGTGTATGACATTAGCCCTAACACTCGGCATGAGTATTGGTGTAAAAAGAACCTTGTGGATGATGCTAGGAGAACTCATTGGCGTTGCTGCAGTGGCTATTGCAGCGGTTGTTGGTGTTGCTTCAGTAATGCTTAAATATCCCGATGTCTTTGCTGTAGTAAAATATATCGGCGGAGCCTATTTGGTTTATGTTGGTGTACAAATGTGGTTGTCAAAGGGGCGAATGTCGCTAAGCAGTGCCCAAGAGCCTGCGAATATAGGGCGACTTACCTTATTTAATCAAGGCTTGTTTACCGCTATTTCAAATCCTAAAGGGTGGGCATTTATGGTTTCACTCCTACCACCGTTTATTAATACTCAATTGGCAATAACTCCTCAGTTAATGGTTTTAGTTGCTGTGATTATGGTTTCAGAGTTTACTTGTATGATGTTATATGCAAGTGGTGGTAAAACGCTGAGAATTTTCCTCTCGAAGGGAGATAACGTCAAACTTATGAATCGAATAGCAGGAACACTTATGGCCGGGGTGGGGGTTTGGTTAGCACTAAGTTAATCCTTGTTAAAAAGAGCATTATCATTTTTAGCCCTATTTACTAGGGCACTGTTATTATTATCCAGCTCATAATAAACGTTATCTTTTACTCTTTGGGCCGTTGACTAAACTTTTATCACGTAAAATAAGCAATCATTTAAAGCGATGTTTTTATTTTCAGTTGCCATAAAAATGCGTAAATCAACGGCACAGGTTAAAATGTTTTTACGACAGCTAAAATGATCATCAATCACATTATTTCCATGCTCGTCAATGAGAACAAAATTATCAAGTCCTTTGTCATCAACCCAGCCTAACATTTGATCTTTTCGAGAAATACCATAGTTAAGTTGTTCAATATTTGATTTTATACAAACACCACTAAAGCCTTCATCGTGATCACCATAAGTTAAAGGGGTGTGTGGTTTTAACTCTAAACGTAATGGTCGATAAATAATATCAACCGCTCTATTTTGTTGGAAGGTTTTAGCTTGTTTATTTAAGGTCAGCTGCTTTAAACCTTGGTAAGCAACATGATGAGACTGTTCGTCCTTGCTACCGCCACATTTTACCGTGATCATTGGGCAATCAAACTTTCGTTCCATTAATGTTCCCAATTGTAAGCCTGATAATATAAGGGTCTGGCAAAAATAAGACGTTATTGATAACACCTCAGGCGTTATCATCGGTGCTATAGCAAACGCAGGTCCAGACCCTGCACAATTATGCAAGTCAACAAGAAGTTCTGGATTAACCTCTTTTATGGCTTTCTCTATCAGTAAAGCTCGTTGACAAAAGCCACAATCTGGAATTTTATCACCAGAAAAACAGCGATTAATATCTTTACCGCCATCAAGATAACGACGACTAAATAACGGCGAAATATTAGCGGCCTCAACCGAGCAAATAATAAAGCGGACATTGGTTGTTGGCACAGGTAGTTGCTCATTAGCCGTTAACCAACGATGCATGGCAATTAACCCAGAAGGTTCATTGCCATGTAATAGTGTGGTAAATACCCGACATTTATCTTGATCACTGCCGGTAATATCAATCACTGTAGGCCCGGTCAATGTCATTAAAAACTGTATATAATCGGCTTTTAGTAAAAGAGAACCTGGATTTTTTAAATAGGTAATTTCATCAAAATCTATGTCCATTAGCGATTTCCAATATCCTGTTTGTGTAAGTGGTAGTCATTAAAGATACTTAACTTTGTCAGCAAAGTGTCTCTCTAAGGCGGTACAATGAATTAGCATGTCACAACTTGGGGTAAGTCTTTGTTGATTAGGGTCAATAATGATGAGAAAAGCATGAATTATTTTTATGAAAAGTGTTTATTTAAGACAAACTAATAAAAGTTACTCGTTTATATGTTTGTCGAAAGAAAATTTTTCAACTAACCTTAATTTATGACTTCATTTGAGTATTTGGCTATGGGACATTTTCATATACCGAGTAAATCGAATTTTGACATGGCAAAGTTTGCCGCGGTGATCAGTTACTTTACCGTTATTGGTTGGTGTATTGCGATACTGCTATATAGTGGTAATCGGTCAAGTTTTTCTACTTTTCATTTAAAACAATCTTTAGGCCTAGTATTAACTTTTACGCTTTTGTCCTTTATTCCTCTTATTGGCTGGGCAGCGAGTGTTTTTGTATTTATTATCTGGTTGATGGCTATCTATTATGCAATATTAGGTGAAAAATATTCGGTGCCTTTTTTAGGTGAATATTTTCAAAGACATCTAGACTTTATTCAATAAAACTAGCAGTTTCACCACAATAACTTAGCTGATTTTTATAGCTTTATTGGTATTGTTATGCTTAAATTTAGGCAGAAAATATTGCACCTAAGGCCTTCATATTGTTCTATCTTTATCCTGCTAATAAAATGGAAAATTTATTAGCACTTCTCGATAAAATCCAACAGGTTTCACCACTTCCTATTTTCAGCCAAGAAATGATTGTTGTGCAAAATGCGGGTATGCAGCATTGGCTTAATATGTCGTTAGCCCAACAACGCGGCATCAGCATGAATATCAGTTATGCCTTGCCGTCACAGTTTTTATGGAAACTGGTCAGAAGCATGGCAAGTGATGAAGATGTTCCCGATCAATCGCCGTTCTCTCGTGAAGTACTTTCATGGCGAATAGATCAGTTACTCGCTAGTGCTGTTGTTATACAAGACCCTGATTTTTCCAGTGCAAGCCAATACTGGTTAGGGGGCGCTACTGATGAAGATGACTTAGCCAATAGATCTGTTGGCGAATCTGAAAAAATAAAGCAAGACAACCCAAGAGTATTTACCGAACAGCAAACCTTGAAACGCTATCAACTTGCTTGTCAATTAGCTGATTTATATGAGCAATATTTGATTTTTAGGCCACAGTGGATTAATGATTGGCATCAAGGTAAGAGCAGCCAAAGTTTTGTTAATAAAGAACAAGCGTTAGCCGTTGAAAAATGGCAAGCAAAATTATGGCAATTGTTAACGCAAGAGCAAAGTTATAATCCGCTTGAGTTAGTCAATAAAGCCATTGAAAATATTGTCAGCAAAAAGCACTTATTGCCACCGCGCTTATCTTTCTTTGGTATCAATGCGATGGCGCCAATGTGGTTATCGTTTATTGAAGCGATAAGCGAACATCTTGATGTACATTTTTTCCATCTTAATCCCTGTTTTGATTATTGGGGCGATATACAATCAGAAAAACAAGCGATTAATTTACTCTCAAAATGGGTCGTCGGGCACGATGATATTACCGTAAATGTTGGTAACCCTTTGTTGGCTAATTTAGGTCAGCAGGGCCGCGAGTTTATGGCCTTGCTTAACGATTATTCAACGGTAAATATTGAAGTTTTTGATGCGGTTGAACATAGTGATGGAGCAGAAAATATATCGGTTTTGCAGCAAGTTCAACAAGACATTTTAACGTTAACGGATCAAAGAAGCACCGCCAAAAACCAACAAGACAACTCGATTGTTTTTTCCAGCGCACACAGCGCATTACGTGAAGTACAAGGCTTGCACGACTGGTTACTGCATCAGTTTAATGATGATAAAACCTTAACCCCTAAAGATGTATTAGTGATGTGCCCACAAGTTGAACAATATGCCCCTTATGTTAGTGCTGTATTTGCACGAGGCTGGCAAGACTTAGCGGATAAAATCCCGCCATTACCTTGTTCTATTGCCGACCGGGTAAGCAAAGATGCAGAGCCCGTTGTCGCCGCTTTTACCCAATTACTGAGTTTACCCGATAGTCGTTTTCAAGTTTCCCAAATCATTGGCATGTTACGTTTACCTGCCATGCAAAATAAATTTTCAATCAGTCTTGAAGAGCTAGACAAAATGTCTGCTTGGCTTGAACAAGCTTGTGTGCATTGGGGCGTTGACCAGCAACATAAGCAAGAGGTCTTGCATAGTCTCGAAGTCAATAATGCTTTTACCTGGCAACAAGGTTTGTCGCGATTAATGCGTGGCTTTGCTTTTTCTGACCGTTCAATATATGTAGATGAACAACTGTATTTACCAAATGTCGAGGGCAACGATGCCATTTTACTGGGTAAGTTAATGTTGATTATCGAGCAATTACAGCATTTTTCCCAACAACTTGGCCAAGATAAATCAGCCAATCAGTGGCAACAATTTTTATTAACGATGTTAAATAGTCTTTTTGAAGTAACCGACGAAATGGCCTTTAACGTTATTGACCAAGCGATCGGCTCTTTGGCCGAATACTGTCAACATGCCAATTATCAGCCCAATATCAGTTTGAGTGTGGTACGTGACTTTCTGACAAATCATTTTAGTCAGCCCGATCCTGGTCGGCAATTTATGGTTGGGCAGATAACCTTTTGCTCGATGTTACCGATGCGCAGTATTCCCTTTAAAGTGATTGCTATTTTAGGCTTGAACGATGGCGAATTTCCTCGACAACGCCAACCGCTAGGTTTTGATCTTATGGCGAGTAGTAAAAGCGAATTGGGTGACAGATCGCGCCGTGGTGACGACAGATACTTGTTTTTAGAAGCCATTATATCGGCGCGACAGTCATTATATTTAAGCTATCAAGGCCGTAATATTCGCAATAATAATGAAAAGCAGCCATCGGTTGTCCTGAAAGAATTGATGGAATATTTAGAAGCAGGCTATGGCTGGCAGTTACATAATGCTGAGGCTGGCAATGACGAAAATGGTAATGGTGATCGATCTTCAGATATTAAACAATTACCCATGCAAGCATTCAGTGAGCATAACTATTTAGGCAAATTTAAAAGCTTTGACCCTAATTGGTTGAAACTTAAATCAGCTAAAAAAATCCAACAAAGCGATGCTTTATTGTTACCACTTTCGATCATTGCTGATGATGATCCTAAAGTTGTCGATATTAATGAACTGATCCGCTTTTTTCAGCATCCGGCAAAAGCCTTTGCTCAACGACACTTGCAGTTGTTCTTTGAAAGCCACGAAACACAACTTGATGATACTGAACCATTCAGTGAAAACTTCTTGCAGAGTTATTTGTTACGTCAACAGCTGTTAGCGCTTTATCTCGTGGGTAGCAGCGAAGATGAGATTTCTTCTGCGGTAAGTGCGGCAGGGGTGAGCGGCGTTTTTCCTGATTTACCCAGTACCCATGATAGTCTAGAGCGCTGGCGTGATGACAGTGAAACCTTTAGTGAATTCATTCAAAGTCAAAGCCAATTAATCAACGACAGCTTACCGATAACGTTTATCAATACCGAGCTTGATGTGGTACTTACCGATAACAGTCATTTTACCCTCAGTGCTAATTTCCCGGTGCAAGCGGACAGCTTAATGTTTTATCGCAGCTCTTCGGCAAAAGGCAAAGACTTGTTTGGCCTTTATCTACATCAAATTATTATGCAGTGCTGGCAAGCAAATACCTCGAACTTAAATGCGGCTCATTTAACCGAAGAGCAAAATATGCTTGCGCAGGTGAATGTCACTAAAGGTTTTTATTTTGATACTAAAAATCAAAAACCAACACAATACCGTTTTAGTAAAATAGACAATGCCCAGGCACAACTCGCTTTTATTGTTGAGACCTATCTTAAAGGGCAACAGCAAGCTTTATTACTAAATACTGAATTGATTGAAAAATTCTTTAAAGCTAAAGCCTTTGCGCAAAGTAGTTTTGAAAAACTATGGTCTGACAGTGGCAGTATGCTTAGCGTGGTAAAACCCCTAGGACAAGACCCTTATATGCATTATTTCTGGCAGCAATGTCCTGAATTTTCCGAGTACCAATCAACATTCACCGCACTTTATCAACCGATGTGGCAAGCTCAGGAGCAAATAAAATGAAGATGAATAATCTTGTTGCTCACCAGATCCCGTTGCAGGGTAAGCACTTAATTGAAGCCAGTGCCGGTACCGGTAAAACCTTTAATATCACCCGCTTGTATTTACGGCTATTACTCGAAAAGCAATTGCCTGTTGAACAAATACTGGTTATGACCTTTACCAAAGATGCGACCGAAGAGCTACGTGGCCGTATCGATAGTTTTATTCGCCAAGCGCTTAACCATTGGGACGAGTTAATTGTCAGCGATGAGTTCTTTAGCGCGATAAGTCAGCACATTGATGAAAAGTCGGCAAAGATACGTTTGCGCCAAGCATTGTTATATTTAGATGAAGCGGCAATATTTACCATACATGGCTTTTGTAAACGGGTGTTAAGCCAACATGCCTTTGCTAGTGGTGTGGCCTTTAACGCGCAAATGGAAACTAATTGCCAAGATTTAGTGCTACAAGCTTGCCAAGACTGGTATCGAGTATTGGCAAAAGATAGCCCTGAACACTTTAAGCAAGTGATGCAGTTTTGGCCAAATCCGTTAAATTTTCTCAGCCAATTTTCTAAAGCCATTAGTAAACATAATGCGCTTGATGTCGTCAATGTTGCTGCAATAGAGCAGTTATTTACCGAATTAGTACAGCAAGCGGTTTATAACCTCGAGAACAACCTACCACTGCTGACTCAGTACCTTATTGATGTTAAAAAAGGCAGTGAACGTGAAAAACGTCAACAAGAGCTTGACTCATTAATACAATGGTTACATCGACTTGCTGAAGATCTGCGTGTTGCTGATGAAAAAATGCCAGATGGTTTTATTGATGGCAAGCGTTATGCGCGCTCGGTGGGTAAAATCGAACTGTTAGCGGTATTTGAACCCGTAAAAATGGTTAAAGCTGAATTGAAATCCCTGGCTAAAAAAATTGAAAAAGCCAAGGCACTGGTCATTGTCCGCGAAGGTATTTATCAAATACGAGCCAATATCACAGAACAAAAAAGCACCACCAATATTTTAAGTTTTGACGATCTTATTTCAACCTTGGCCAATTGCTTACAAGCGAAAAGCAGTAACGCACAAGTCCTAGCACAAACCCTATTTGAACAATATCCGGTGGCGTTAGTCGATGAATTCCAAGATACCGATCCCTTACAATTCTCGATACTAGAAGCCATATATTATCACCAAAGTAAGGCCGCTTTATACATGATAGGCGACCCCAAGCAAGCGATTTATGGTTTTCGAGGGGGCGATGTTTTTGCATATTTATCTGCCCGAAAAGATTGTGACCAACAGTGGTTAATGGATACGAATTGGCGGTCAACACCAGCAATGATCGCTGGCTATAACCGCTTATTTTACGGCGAAGCGATCACCGATAAAGTTGATGTTACTCAAGGGAATAGTCGGGTGTTTGGTTACGATATTCCCTATATTCCAGTAAAAGCTTCACCGCCAGCACTTATTAAATATAAAGCAATTACCGATAACGCCTTACAATTTGTGCATTTTGTTGATGAAGAAGCAAAAAAATCGGTTGCTCAAAGTTTTCGCCCAGTGATGGCCACTTGGTGTGCCAATGAAATTATCAATTTACTTGCCGCGCCTACTAACGAAAATAACCATAAATTAAGCTCAAAAGATATTGCTATTTTAGTGCGTGATGGCGCTGAAGCACGTGATATAAAACAAGCGTTAGAACAGGCTAATTTAGCGTCAGTCTTTATGAGTAATCGCGCTAATTTAATGAAAAGTGAGCAAACAGAGCAATTGATACAGCTGCTAAAAGGGATCTTGTTTGTTGAAAATGAACGCTACTTTAGTGCTGCCATTGCCTGTGATTTACTCGACTATCACCCTGAAAAATATCGTGAATTACAAGAAAACGAACTTGCTTGGCAAGCATTGAAATTTGATTTTGAGCAACTACGTAATGAATGGTTGTATAAAGGTTTTATTTCGATGGCATTAAAATTAATGCATGACCATTTTTGTATCGCCGATGAAAACCAAGATCGCATTTTAACCAATTTATTGCATTTATTTGAAATACTGCAAACGGCCAGTCAACGCCACCGTCAACCACAAGAATTACTTTATTGGCTTGAACAACAAAGTCGGGTTGACGATCCTGAAATTGAAGCCGAGTTACGTCTAGAAAGTGATGATAATTTAATACGCATTATTACCCAGCATGGCTCAAAAGGTTTAGAATATCCGGTGGTGTTTGTTCCTTTTGCCACCCGTCATAAAGACCCACTTAAGTTCGGTGCAAGCTCGGTGACCTTTATTGAGTATCATGATGAAAACCATCAGCTAAAATTAAGTTTAGACGGCTCTGACCATGCTAAGGAGTCAATGGCCAATGAGGCTTACGCTGAAGCGATTCGGCTATTATACGTTGCGGTAACCCGAGCAGAAAAACGTTGTTATATCTTAACAACCGCTTTTGATAAGGCCGAGCATTCGCCACTGGGTAGAGCGTTAAAGTGGCAAAGTCAGCAAGATATTGAAGAAAACTTACGCCAACTGGTTAATGATGAACCTAACAACATCAGTTTAGTGACCCTATCATCATTAGAAAACGCCAGTGAGCTTATTGCTCAACAAGCGCCATTAGCGGAAGTTAGTGATAAAACCGGTCAAGTTGCTCACTTTAACGGTAAAATAGAACGCGATTGGTGGCTAAGTTCATTTTCAGCCTTAAGTCGAAATTTACGTCACGGTGGTGTATCTTCGCCTGATCGAGATAACCCACTCGAAAAAAATAGCATGACTGACCTTCAGTCTAGTGCAATGCAAGCGAGTAGTTTATTACGCTTTAATTTAGCAAAAGGGGCTCATACGGGTAATTTATTGCATGATATTTTAGAACATACCGATTTTAATGCCCCCGACTGGCAAGAAGCTATGCATTGGCCCTTGCAAAAGTATGGAGAACTAACCGCGGGTTATCAAGCTGAAGATCTGCAGAGTTGGTTAGCGCAAATGATTAATTCGCCATTGGGTGATAGCGCATTAGATATTGATAATAGCGAGCCCTTTAGCTTAGCTGACTTGAAGCAAACAAAAACACTGCGAGAAAGTGAGTTTTATTATCCAATGTGCTCAGCGAGTACTGATAAATTAACGCAGATATTGTCAAAACATCGTAATACGCACAGTCAATCAACACAGCAATCAATTGTTCGCTTACCGGCATACCAGCAGTTAAAAGGTATGATGCACGGTTTTATTGATTTGATTTTTGAGCATAATAATAAATATTATATCTGTGATTATAAGTCCAGCCACTTAGGTAATGATTTTAGTGACTATAATCAGCAAGCAATGAAAGAGAATATTGAAAAAAATCATTATGACTTACAATACCTGATTTATGCGTTAGCCTTACACCGTTATTTAAGTCACAGCTTAGATAATTACGATGTAGAACAGCACTTTGGTGGTACTTATTATTTATATTTACGCGGTATGACCGACCAAGTTGAACACATTAATTGTGGTGTCTACTATCGAAAAATCGAGGCGCACGAACTTGCCGCGCTTGATCAATTGTTTTTAGGAGTTGAATAAGCATATGGCAGTGTTATATAAGCAGTTTAACCATGCTCAACAGCAGCTTAATAATATTGAAGCGGTTGATTACTTTTTTGCAAAAGAAATTCAACAAAGCTTAGTTAATCGCGATAAGCATAATAATAATGATAACCAACAACTTTTTCACTTACTGCTTGCCCTCAGTGAAAGCCTTAGGGCAGGCCATAGCTGTTTACCGTTAGCCACTATCGCGAGTACGCGCTTTGGGTATAGCTGTGATAAACAAGGTATTGTTACTCATAACGGCTTTACCTTTGCCGAGCAACCACAATTAGTCAGTTTATGTGAACACTTGTCTATTATGGCTGATGATAACCACGCGATTGTTTTTTATGAAAATAACCTGTATTTACGTCGTTATTACCATTTTGAGCAAGAGTTACTGACTTTTATTTCAGCAAAAAGTGCTCAAGCCAAGGATTTAAATGTACAAACATTTAACGTCGTTGATATTAAAAGCTGCTTAGCAACACTCTTTCCACAGCAACAGTCAGCAGATGATAACGATGAAATAGATTGGCAAATGGTTGCGGTCGCCAATGCCATTAATAAAAAATTCAGTATTATTGCTGGCGGGCCAGGTACAGGTAAAACCTATACGGTGACTAAGTTGTTAGCAGCTTTGGTGATGTTAAACTCAAGCTCAAGTTCAAGTTCAAGTTCAAGTTCAAGCTCAATTGAAAAGCCCAATGCAGATTTAAAGATAGCCTTGGTAGCGCCAACGGGTAAGGCGGCTCAGCGTTTATCTGAATCAGTTACTAATGCTTTACAAGGATTTACAGGACAAATAAGTGCAACGGTTTTATCAAAAATACCGCAAGAGGCACAAACGCTGCATCGACTCTTAGGTGTTATTCCTAACAGTGTTAATTTTCGCCATCACCAAGACAATTTACTGAATATTGATGTGCTGTTAATTGACGAAGTGTCAATGGTCGATTTGGCGTTAATGGTAAGAGTTTTTAGAGCTTTACCTAGCCATTGCCAAATCATACTTTTAGGCGACGCTGATCAACTGCCGTCCGTTGCTGCTGGTAGCGTACTTAACGATTTAGCACCTAAGCCTCATCGTGGCTACAGCCCCGAGAATCATCAATATTTAAGCCAAGTCAGCCAATGTGCAAACTTACCTCAGTGGAAAAAGTCGCCAAAATCATCAGGGTTGACCCTAGCCGCAGATCACGTGGTGTTTCTTGACAAAAGTAGACGTTTTGATGGTGAAGGAGGGATCGGAAAAATAGCGAGCCATGTTATTAATGGTCGCTTTAGCGAAAGTTGGCAATTATTAACAGAAAAACCAGTTATAGATAATAATAACCAAGACGTGCCTCAGTCTGGGAATACCTTATGCTTACTCGAAGGTAAAACTAGTTCTTGGTTAGCGGCATTCGTTAGTGAGTATTACGCGCCCATTTTCGCGCAAAAAACAGTGTCTGCTGCCTTTAAACAATTACAAAAATTTCGTATCTTATGCGCAACACGTGTTGGTGAGCAGGGGGTTGAGTCGTTAAACGAACAAGTACAAAATATACTGATTAAACGCGGTGATATTAATGCTTTTGATACTCGCTATTGCGGGCAACCTATTATGATCAATGTTAATAATTATTCACTAGGTTTATACAACGGCGATATTGGTTTATTGTGGAAAAATGAGTCAGGCCATTTAATGGCTGTTTTTGAGCAAGCAGACAATGAATATAAGTGGGTGAATCCGGCGCGTTTACCTCAGCATGAAACCGTTTATGCGATGACCATTCATAAAACTCAAGGCAGTGAGTTCGAACATGTTGTGATGGTCTTACCGGAACAAACTGATAATAAATTACTTTCTAGGGAATTAATGTATACCGCTATTACTCGGGCTAAGAAAAAACTGAGTATAGCTACCTTAGCGAATGTTTGGCGACAAGGAGTCACGACAAAAACAACACGCTATTCAGGTGTCGACCTCTATAAAAAATAAAGCTAGAGAATAGGGTTTACTGAAAGAAATTACGTTAGAATAACGTTTTAATTTTAGTAACCCATTAATAAGTTGTACCATGACGTTAAAAGACATAGATAAAAAAGCTTATCGCAGTAAGCTTAATCAAGTGATTGTTGGTTTTATTGTTACCTTCGCAATATTAGCCATTGCTTTTGGTGGTATATTGATTGCGTTATTTGCAGAGCCCTTAGCGCTTGATACCATGGCTCAAGCGAGTATGAATACCGCGATAGAGTCGGGCCAGCAAACCAGTAACTTTCGTTATAACTTTTTAGGCGTTATTCTGGCATTGTTAACGTGTGCTGGGATACTAAGACAATTAAAAAACACGCCCTTTTTTAATGAAATCTATTATGTTTGGCAACTTAAACAAACGCAAAATATTATTTATCGTCGTTTGAAAAAAATTAAACAAGCGAGTGTTAATGGTGATGAAAATGCCTTAATTATTTTGAAATTTTATTATGCTAGCCTAAAGCAACTTTATTTATTAGATGACAATACACTGACTATGTCGTCGTTAGAGGCTGATATTACTCATCTTGAGGGATTAATCACTCAACATGGAAAAGAAATTACTACCGAGCAGTTTACCAAAGTGTTACTTTCAAGCTATAAATAACGAATCGACCTTGATGGCAGTAAATTAAATGCCTTTTACTTTGATGTGAAGCCACAATAAAAGAAGCCCAATGAAAAAACCTAAAAAGTTAAAGAATGAAACCGCTTTATTAAAAAAAGCGATTGAAGTTGGCGAAAAATATGCGATGAACCGAGGTTATAATGGTTTTTCTGCCACCAATGCTTCAAAAGACAAGGTTGAAAGCTTGTACCGCCTATTGGTTAACGACAAGCTTATTCAAGCTTCGCCTGCTGATGGTGAAGACTTGCTTAGTATGAAACATCGATTAGCAATGTGGATAGCAAAGCAATTACCCGAAGACCATCCATTACTTAAGTAATAAATGCCTATTTTAATGATAGGGTCTGTGCGTTTAAATAACGCTTTATAAATTTAAATATAGAAAAATAAAATGAATCGTAAGAAAAAAATAAATGCCGCGTTAAAAAGTAAGCAGAAAAAAGCCAATGCTAAATTACATACCAGCAACAAGCCCCGTTATGTTTCAAAAGCTGAACGTGCACTTTTAGAAGGAAAAGAAGCGGCTGTTCAAACAACTGATGAACCGCAACTTACTGAGTAATTATTGGTTATGCTAGCTAAACTATTAAATATTATAAAACCGGCGAGTAAAATTGATGTAAGTGATGCCATTGATCAAGATAGTCATCAATGGATCCTCGATACTTTTTCTTGGGCGCTTACACATTTTGATGTTGCAGAGTTTAAAAACAATAGTCAGCTTGTATTACCTAATAATGAATTTTATCAAGGCAGTGTAACTAGTGTTCATGAAATGGCACTGAGTATTTTTAAACAAACAACCACCTATGCCGGTATGCAGCAGTGGCCCATTATATTGATCACACCAGAGCAGTTTTTTGCGGGTACTCAGCAAATAACCATTCCACCGTTTAATATGGTTGACCATTGTCGTGGTAACAATACGCCCTTTGCTAAATTAAGTGAAGAAGATACAGCGAAGCTTCAACAACAGCCGATCATGCTTTCTTATGGCGAAAATCAAGTTAATCAGCCACAAGATCTTATTTCGTCCATTGTACAAAACCTTGCGAATATCCTGATTGTCCAACAAACTAGTTTACCACCAGGTGGCAAAGAGTTTATTCCTCAAGCCGTTGATGTTATCGCTTGTTTTATGGGCTTTGGTATCATATTTAGTAACACAGCTTATCAATTTAGAGGCGGCTGTGGCTCGTGTAATAACCCTAATGCAAACCGTCAGTCGGCATTGCCAGAAAATGAAACAGTGCATGCTTTAGCGCTATTTTGTTTGCTTAAAGCGATAAGACCTAACGCGGTAAAACCTCATTTAAAATCACATTTACGAAAACAGTTTTCACTTTCCTATCATGCTTTAACAAACACCATAAAAAATTCTCCGGATCCCGTTTTACTGTCTTTACTTTAATCAAGCGATGTTTATTAAAAATAAAAAAACTATTTTCACTAAATTCATGATTTATTAAATAAAAGCGTCTACAGTTATTTTTATTGGTTGGGCATTTTATTTTTGATTTTGTGAGGTAATAACTATGTTGAGTATCCAAGTAAAAGACTATATGAACCACTATCCAGTTACTTTTACTTCAGAAATGGTGGTTGAAGAGGCGGCGTTGCGCTTTTTAAAAACAAAGCAAATTGGTGGTCCAGTGATCGATGGTAATAATCGTGTTATTGGTTTTCTTTCTGAAAGTGATGTTTTAGCAACAATGCTACAGACGATTTATCATAATGAACATGTGAGTGATGTTGCCGCATTGATGCGCAAAGAAGTATTATCAGTTAAACCCTCTGACAGTGTCATAGAACTTGCGCAAAGCATGTTACAGAATAAACCTAAAGTTTATCCAGTGGTAGACGAAGATGGTATTTTACTGGGTACTATATGTCGTAATGATGTTCTATACGGTATTGATCAATATACTCGAAGTACCTTTAAACCTTAGTCAGCTCAGTTAATCTTACTCTGCCTATTTGTACCACTTGATTGAAGTGGTACAGACTTAATAAAGCTGGTAAAATTATTTTTTGCTATTTTGTTTGGGTCAACCTTGTCTTCTGAAAAATCTATTACTACCTCTTCTGAATCTCAGCGCAGCCAAGTTATTAACATTGATAAGCTTTTTAGCCGCCTTGGATTGTGTTTTAAATCTGATCAGTTTCGTTTGAAAAAACGCTTAATGTCGAGCAAGAAAATCACTGATAGTGACAAAAAGCAAAAATCACTCAGTCAAATTTCTGCCCATATTGATGAGTCAATCGAAAAAAAGCAGCGTAAAATTCAGAATGTTCCAAAAATCACCTATCCAGAAGATTTGCCGGTATCACAAAATTCTGACGTTATCGCTAAAGCGATAACTGAAAACCAAGTGATTATTATTGCGGGTGAAACAGGCTCGGGCAAAACGACTCAAATTCCAAAAATTTGTCTTGCTTTAGGTCGTGGTATAGACGGCATGATTGGTCATACTCAGCCACGTCGTATTGCGGCGCGAACAGTTGCTACACGTATTGCTGATGAATTATCGACAACATTAGGCGACGCGGTTGGTTATAAAGTCCGTTTTAATGACTTAGTGAGTGAAAATAGCTATATAAAATTAATGACCGACGGTATTTTATTGGCAGAAATGCAACATGACCGTTTACTGCGAAAATACGATACGATTATTATTGATGAAGCGCATGAACGTAGTTTAAATATAGACTTTTTATTGGGGTATTTGCGCGAAATATTACCTAAACGTCCTGATTTAAAAATCATTATTACTTCGGCAACCATCGACCCAGAAAGATTTTCACAGCATTTTGCTTCAGCAGAGGGCAAACCCGCGCCTATTATTGAAGTCTCGGGGCGAACATTCCCTGTTGAAATCCTCTATCGTCCGCTTAATGGCGACAATAATGATGAAACAGAAGAAGTAAGTAGTAACGATATCATTAGTGGTATTTTGCAAGCCGTTGACGAACTTGGCCATATCAGCCAAGGCGATATTCTTATTTTTCTAAATGGCGAGCGCGAAATACGAGACGCCGCATTAGCCTTAGAAAGAGCAAATTTACGACACACCCAAGTGTTGCCTTTATATTCACGGTTAACGGTACAAGAGCAAAATAGAATTTTTAAACCACACAGTGGCCGTAATATTGTGCTCGCCACTAACGTTGCAGAAACCAGCTTAACCGTACCAGGTATCAAATATGTTATTGACCCGGGTACCGCGCGTATTTCTCGTTACAGTTACCGCACTAAAGTACAGCGTTTGCCTATAGAAGCTATTTCTCAAGCCAGTGCTAATCAAAGAGCAGGGCGTTGTGGTCGTGTTTCAGCGGGTGTATGTTTACGTTTATACAGTGAAGAGGACTTTCTTGGTCGCCCTGAATTTACTGATCCTGAAATATTGCGTACTAATTTAGCGACAGTTATTTTACAAATGCTGGCGCTTGATCTCGGCGAAATCAGTGACTTTCCTTTTGTTCAGCCACCGGACAGTCGTAATATTAATGACGGTGTTTCATTGCTTGAAGAATTAGCGGCGATAGAAAAACAGCAAAACAAAGTGGTATTAACCAAAGCGGGGCGGATGTTAGCAAAATTCCCCACCGATCCACGTTTATCAAAAATGATTCTGTCTGCTATTGATTTAGGCTGTATTGAGCAAATTTTTATTATTGTTAGTGCGGTAAGTATTCAAGATCCGCGTGAACGTCCCCATGAAAAACAGCAAGCGGCAGATGAAAAACATAATCGCTTTAAAGACAAAGAGTCTGACTTTATCAGCTTGCTTAATTTGTGGCACTACATTCAACAGCAACAAAAAGCTCTGACTAATAACCAATTTCGAAATATGTGTAAAAAAGAGTTTTTAGCTTATATGCGTATTCGTGAATGGCAAGACATTTTTAGTCAGCTTAAATATACACTGCGCGATTTAAACATTCCAATGAGCGGAGTTGAATATACTCCGCCATCGTTAGATGCTAATAATACCGATGTAAGTAAAAAAACTGAGCCAGTAGAAAGTAATAATAACAATATTATTCATCAAGCTATCTTGTCAGGTTTACTCAGTCATTTAGGGCAACTTGACGAAAACAGAGAATATAAAGGTGCACGCAATAGCCGATTCTTCATATTTCCGGGGTCGGGTGTCGCAAAGAAATCACCTAAGTGGATAATGGCAACTGAATTGGTTGAAACCAGCCGTTTGTTTGCCCGTATGGTCGCAAAGATAGACCCACAGTGGATAGAGCCTTTAGCCGAACATCTTATTAAGCGCAATTATAGCGAACCGCACTGGGAGAAAAAGCAAGGTGCGGTAATGGCTTTTGAACAAGTGATGCTATATGGCCTGACCATAGTTGCAAAAAGAAAGATCAGCTTCAATCATATTGAACCGCATACCTGCCGTGAGATATTTATTCGTGAAGCATTAGTCAATGG
Source organism: Colwellia sp. BRX8-9 (assembly GCF_014077245.1). NCBI lineage: Bacteria > Pseudomonadati > Pseudomonadota > Gammaproteobacteria > Alteromonadales > Colwelliaceae > Colwellia > Colwellia sp. BRX8-9. Next base: position 16,140 of record NZ_JACGVN010000015.1, on the reverse strand, counting down.
TGATAGCACCCTTAATGAAAAATTCTATCAGCAAAATCACCAACTAGTTGCGAGCATTGAGAAGTTAGAGCAAAAAGCTCGCCGTAAAGACTTTTTAGTCGATGAAGAACGTTTAGTTGAGTTCTATGATGAAAAGTTGCCAGAAACCATTATTTGCCAACGTAGTTTTTTGTCATGGTGGAAAAAGTCTAAACAAAAAAATGCTCAGTTACTTAATTTTACCGAAGCCTTTTTATTAAACGAAACGGCTAAAGTATTATCGGCCAACGATTATCCTGATGTTTGGCATCAAGGTAATTTGACCTTGCCGTTAAGTTATCATTTTACCCCAGGCGATATAGATGATGGGATAAGCTTACATATTCCCGTAGGTATTTTAAATCAAATTGAAAATCGTGATTTTGATTGGTTAATTCCAGCGTTGCGACTAGAACTTATTATTGCCTTGATCAAAGGCTTACCTAAATCTTCACGACGAAATTTTGTGCCAGCTCCTAACTACGCAGAAGCTTGTTTGTCAGCGATTAGTGAGGGGGACGGTAAGTTAGTTGCCGCTGTTGAAAAACATTTATTAAGAATGACGGGGGTGCGTTTACCCGAAGATATTTGGCAAGATGTTGAATTGCCCATTCACCTAACGATGAATTTTAAGGTGATTGACGAAAAAGGTGTGCTTATTAATCAAAGCCGTAAGCTTGAACAGTTAAAAGCCTCTTTGCAAGGAAAAGTAAAAGCATCAATTAAGAAAGTGGCTGATAAAGGAATAGAACGTGAACAAATTACTAGCTGGGATTTCAACAACATTCCCAAAGGCTATGAAAAAAATATTGCTAATATCACCATAAAAGCTTTTCCAGCCTTAGTTGATAAAAATAAAACGGTTGCTATAGAATTATTTGAACAAGAAAGTCTTGCTGAGCAAGCGATGGTTAATGGTGTGAGTCGTTTAATTTTATTAAACATACCTTCTCCAGTTAAATATCTACAACAAAAATTGCCTAATAAAGCTAAGTTAAGCCTATATTTTAACCCTTTTGGTTCAATACCTGATTTATTAGACGATTGTATACTCGCTGCTTGCCAGCACTTGGTGAAAGAGCATGGCGACATACCACGTAACCAAAATGATTTTGAAAAAGCTAAAGACCATGTTCGTGCTGAACTTGCCGACTGTGTGCTCGTGTCAGCATTAAAAGTAGAAAAAGTATTAACCTTAACCCATGAAATAGGGAAAAAACTAAAGGGTCGAATGTCTTTAGAGGTTATTCAAGCACAAGCCGACATTAAAGAACAACTTGGCTTACTGGTGTTTAAAGGTTTTGTGACCGCTTCTGGTCATCAACGATTAGAAGATATTGCGCGTTACTTACAAGCGATGTTAAGACGTATGGAAAAGCTGCCGGTTGATCCCAACCAAGACCGATTGAAAATGTTAGAGGTTGCGAAAGTAAATGATGTTTATTTAGCGTTGCTTGCCAAACAGAGCAAAGGCAAGCCTATTGTTGATGACATTTTAGCGGTTCGCTGGATGATAGAAGAATTTCGTGTTTCGATATTTGCGCAAAATTTAAAGACAGCTTATCCGGTCTCTGCAAAGCGAATTTTAAATCATTTGAAAGAAATTTCAGCAGATTAAGTCGATTTAATCAACAATTCAAGTTTGAAATTTGACACTAAACACTACAATGGGTATAAAAGAGACAATAAAAATTTAAATAATAATATGGAGTAGTAATGGTTAACTTTGATGATAAACGAGATTTCTATCGGATGATGTTAAATAGTGATGTAACCGTGACCATTATCGACGATGAAGCGAACAGTCAAATATTAGCGACTTGTCGAGACTTAAGTGCGACTGGTATGGCGATTGAAATGACGCATCCTTTAGAGCTTAATACCCATGTTAAAGTTAGTGTGCGGTCTGCGAGCAGCAATGTTCAACCGTTGGAAGTTTCAGGGAAAATAGTACGCGTCACCGAAGAGGGTGAAGAGTGCTTTTTAATTGGAATTAATATTGCCGAAATAGATTAAAGACTGAGCCTTAACTAGGCAATAAAAAAACTAATAAAAAACGAGCACTAAGTGCTCGTTTTTTATTTTAAGACAGTCACAAAAAGTGAGCTAACTTACTTGGCAGACTAAGCCTTTCAAATAATAACCTTCTGGGTAGTTACTCGATATTGGATGATCACCAGCTTGTTGCAAGCGCTCAACAAAGTGCACCTCGCGACGAGCATCAAGAGCGGCATCAGCAACTACTTTTTGAAATAGGCTTGCTTCCATTAAACCAGAGCAAGAAAAGGTCAGTAATATACCGTTTGGCTTGAGTAATTGCATAGCAAGCATATTAATGTCTTTGTAACCACGACATGCACCGGTTAGTTGTGCTTTTGATTCAACAAATTTAGGTGGGTCTAAAATTATCATATCAAACTGACGTTTTTCTTCGCGATATTGTCTGAGTAACTTAAATACATCTGCTTTAACAAAAGAAACATTCTTGTCTTGCAGGTTATTAAGGGCAATATTTTCTTCGGCTAAGTCGAGTGCCGATTGAGAAACATCAACATTGATAACTTCTTTAGCGTCATTTGCTGCACAATGTAAGGCGAATGTTCCGGTATAAGAAAAACAATTAAGGACTGATTTATTTTTAGCATATCGACCTGCAGTCACACGAGAATCACGTTGATCTAAATAAAAACCTGTTTTATGGCCTTTTGCGATATCAACATTAATCGATAAACCATGCTCTTTAATCACACATGCGGTTGACTCAAGTGGCTCTGTTAACCAACCTGTGATTGGCTCTAATCCTTCTTTTTTACGTACGTCAACATCAGAGCGTTCGTAGATGCTACATTGAGGATAGAGCTCTTTAATCACTTCAACTAAGGTATAACGTTGAAAGTCGGCACCGGCACTTAATAGTTGGCAAACAATTAAGTTATCGTATTTATCAATAGTTATACCGGGTAAACCGTCAGATTCACCAGCAATTAAACGATAACCGGTTAAACCGCCTTGTTCGATAAACCATTCACGTCGAGATTGAGCACTTATTAATTTTTTACGAAAAAATTCACTGTCAATTTCTTCATTTTCATTAAAGCTCCAAACTCTAACTCGAATCTGTGATTCTGGCGAGTAAGCACCGCGAGCAAGCCATTTTTCCTTGTGATCAAAGACATCAACGGTATCGCCTAACATCGGATTTCCCTTGATTTTATTAATCGCTTGAGAAAATATCCAAGGATGTTTTCGTAATAAAGACTTCTCTCGGCTTACTTTTAAATAAATTCTTGCTGACATGTGACTATACTTAATGAATTGGTAAATGAAATTGCGCAGAGTGTAGTCAATGCCAAGCTCGGGTGCAATCTTCACGTTAAGTTATTTCAGTCTACGTTAAGGAACAATAAGTATGAATGTTAGTTATATCGCCCATGTTAGCGGAAAAGTACAAGGGGTTTATTTTCGTGCGTCTAGCCAACAAGTCGCTATTGATTATGGTTTAAGTGGTTATGCAAAAAATTTGGATGATGGGGATGTAGAAATTTTAATTTGCGGTGAAGAAAAAGACGTAGATAAAATGTTAGCATGGCTCGCGTACGGACCACCAGAAGCTGAAGTGGTAAGTATGGAGAAAAAACAAGTTAAATGGCAACAACATAACTTTTTCGCGATTAGCTAATCTACTGTGTAGATAATTACCCGTAAAACGAACAAGCGTTTACAATTTAGAGGTTTTCTTGAAATATATTAACGTAACAAGCGATGAGCAGTTAACTTTTGCTGAAACACCCGTACCTGAGTTTTCGGCAGATGAGTGCTTAATTCGTGTAAAAGCTATTGGCGTGAACCGAGCCGATATTTTGCAGCGACAAGGAAAATATCCAGCCCCTAAAGGCGAGTCTACTATTTTAGGACTGGAGGTTTGTGGTGAAATTGTTGCTTGTGGTAGTGCGGTAAATAACTGGAAAATTAATGACAAAGTTTTTGGTTTGGTTGCTGGCGGTGGTTACGCAGAATATGTTGTTATAAAATCTAGCCAGTTATTTTATCTGCCTACTACCTTTACTTTTGAACAAGGTGCAGCTTGCGCAGAAACGTTTCTAACGGCCTACCAAAGTCTATTCTCAATTGCCCAGTTACAACCTAAGCAATCAGTGTTGATACATGCTGGTGCCAGTGGTGTTGGCTGTGCTGCTATTACACTTGCCAAAGCGAAAGACTGTTTTGTTGTTGTGACCGCTGGCAGTGAAGAAAAATGCCAAGCGTGTTTAAAATTAGGTGCAGATGTTGCGATTAACTACCATCAAAATTCTTTTGAACAATGGAAAAAAGCAAACGTTCCCGATGGCTTTAATGTCATTATTGATGTGGTGGGCGGAGATTACTTACAGAGAAACATCAATGTCGCCGCAGTCGATGGTCACATTGTTATTCTGTCTATTTTACAAGGCCGCTACTGCGAAAAAATTGACATAGGCAAGATGCTTTCAAAGCGAGTCAGTATTACAGCTTCAACCTTAAGAAACAGGAGCAATGATTATAAAGCTGAATTAGTGGCTAACTTTAAAGAAGACTTTGGCAAGTTACTTTGCGCAGGGCAGTTATTACCAGTTATTGATACTTGTTACCAATGGCAAAATGCCGATAAAGCCCATCAACGTATGTTGGAGAATGGTAATATCGGCAAGTTAGTACTAGTGGTTTAGTTAACTAATGTTAATTAGTTATTAGTAGAGATTTTTGTTTTAATTCGTAGCTTACGACGAGCACCTAATCCTAATAAACCTAGAGCTAAAATTGCTAAACTAGCAGGCTCTGGTACAGAAGTAGTTGAGTCGCCTGCACAGCCAGCCACTTTGTCACATAAGCCACCAAAAAAGGTAATGTGTGACAAGCCAAAATTCTTTCCATTTTGAGCATTAGGGGGAGTAACCCAATCGCCACTGGTTACTGATGCAGCTAAGTTCATACAAGCATAATTTAAGTTTGCGCCATCTGCAGCTTCATTACCAGCGTCACAAATAGAGTTATTGACACTATTATCTTCAATTAGCCAATGCAAGCGAAAGTCATTACTTGCTTTTGCTACCCAAAAACGTATATCCGGATACTTATATACGCCTTTGTTGAAAGTCCAAGTACCTGTTTTGTTTTCTTCTGTATTTCCAGGAATAGAAAACGCCCAATCTTCTTCTGCCACGTCGTCCTTATATGGGTCATATTCAGAATATGTGGAATTATCTAATATTGATTTACTAGAATCTTCATCATTAATATCAAACTTGGCAATAATATTAGATAGATACTGTGTACCATTAGTACCATCTACCACAGATATTACGCATTCAGATTCAGTATTTGGGAGATAGTAATTACATTCATTATACCCAGTTATTAATGCAGATACTTGGGTATAGCCAGCAAAGCTATTAAATGAAACTAAAGCTAGTGATGATATTATCATTAGCTTTGTTGTGTGTTTTTTAATACAACGGAAAATTGTCATTCTTAACTTCCAAATTATATGATAAATCTTGTACATGATGCTTACAATCAATGCAATAACTAAGCCGTAAAAAAAATATAGATTTAAAACAAGGTGATGTAGGCGTTAGGGCCCAGTTTTATCCTATTTCTCTAGAGTGTTGTAAAATATCCTGACAGTGTATTATGCTTGAGCAATATAGTTAAGCTAATAAATTGCTTTTTCATGAAAAGATTATAGCGCAATATTTATCTTATTAACGAGTAGATAATGGTTTTTATTGAAATGTTTACTGATAAAAAGCACAATCATCCTTGTCTTTTAAATTGTTCGAGAAGTTAATGGTGCGTCACGTTTTTATACCCAAAATATTTTTATTTTTATTTTTAATAACTTTTCAGCAAGTAGCTCAGGGGAATGATAAAGATGTGCTTGAACAAGCTAATATCGCTTTTAAAGATAACCGCCATAATGAAGCGCTCATTCATCTTAAAAACTTAACCCAAAAAGAACCCAATAATTTAGCGGCAAGGCTTTTAATGGCTGAGGTACTTATTGCTTTTGGCAAAGGGGCTACTGCAGAAGTTGAACTCAATTTTGCTGAAAATTTAGGGGCAGACAAAAACCGAACATTCTTGCTGTTTGCGGAAGCTTATTTATTACAAGGAAAATACCATGACACCATCAATCACCTAGACAAACAGGTGCAAGATGAAATACTCGCCGCCAAAATTTTTGTTTTAAGAGGCCATGCACAACTAGGCTTGCGACAGTTATCATTGTCAGCAGAAAATTACCAACAAGCGTTATTACTTAATGCGGTTAATATCGATGCAAAATTAGGTTTAGCGCAGGTGGCTTTAAATTATTATCGCTATGATGAAGCACAAACATATGTTGATGATGTACTCAGCGGTTTTTTCCCTCCAGTGAATGCTTGGATATTAAAAGCGAGTATCCACCAAAATATAGCTGAATTAGATATTGCTTTTAAAGCTATAAATAACGCTTTATTAGAAAACCCTAATCATATTCAGGCACTTATTTTACGCGCTAGTTTATATATAGAGTTTATTGAATACGAGAGCGCAAAAAAAGATATTTTGACGGTGCTTCAACTTGTGCCCAATGAACCTAAGGCCATGTTTTTATCAGCAATGATTGAAACCAGGGAAGACGAAAATTCAAATGCTAGGGAAAAACTTTCAAAATTAAGTGAATCATTGTCAACGCTTGACAATGATACCTTGGATAATAACCCTAGTTATTATTATTTGGCCAGTGTTGTGGCTTTTCAGCAAAACAATTATGAAGCAGCTGATCAATATATTAAAAATTATTTAAATATTGATCGCTTGAATATTAAAGCAATGACCTTCTCAGCGACAATTCACATCGCCATGAAAAACTATACCGCGGCATTGTCAGTATTGAATAAAGCCAATTTACAAAAAGAAAATAACCCTAAAGTTATCTCTCTTTTAGGGTTGGTCAGTTCTGAGCTTAAGCAATATGAGAAAGCAAAGTTTTACTTTCAAAAAGTTATTGAATTACTACCTGACTCATCGATTGCCTCGCAACAGTTAGCAAAAAATAGTATTGATATGGGGGCGTATCAACAGGCCATAGATACCTTGCTTTCAATCAACGCTTCATCGGAGTATCAGTCAACCATTAGTTTTTTATTGGTGCAAGCCTATGTAAAGTCAGGGCAAATGACTAAAGCGGTAGCGCTTGCTGAAAAATTAGTTAAAGCACAACCAGATAATAAAGAGTTCCTTCATCATCTCGGTTTTATTTATCAAATAGTGGGTGATTATAATAAAGCAAAACAAGCATTCGAACATGCTCTTAGTATCGACGCTTTACACATTAAATCACTGATTAGTTTGGCAGAAACACTACTTGCGACGGGCAAAATAAAAGCATCGTTTGAATTATTAGAGCAAGCACTTTTAAAACAAGAAAATAATAAAGAACTCATTAGTGCTTTAGGGAAGAATTATACTCAAACCAGACAATTTAAAGAGTCAATCGTTTGGTTTAAGAGGGCTTATAATATAGAACCCAATAATAAAGACTTACTTAAACAATTGTCTTTTAGCTACATGGCGGCAGGCGAACCCGTCGAAGCAATAGAAATAATAGAAAGTTATTTATCTAATCATGAAAAAACGGCTGATTTATTTGTATTACTAGGCAATTACTATCAGCAACAAAACAATTTTGACAAAGCACTGCAAAGCTTCAACAATGCTATAAAATTTGATGGTGATAAAGGGAAGGTCTATTTTTATATAGCCCAATTTTACCAAGCAAATAATAAACCAGATGATGCCCTTGAAGCCTATAAAAAGTCTATTGCCTGGTCTGAAAATAAGCAGATACCGTTAGTGGCGGCAAGTCAGTTTTTGAATCAACAGAAAAAACCTCTTGAAGCGATTAAGCTTGCTAATGATTTTTTAGAAAGTTATTCAACTAAATTACAGATGATTTTGGCGCATTCTTATTATTTGTCTGGCCAATATGATAATGCTGAAAAGAGCTATAAAAAGACATTAGCATTAACACCACCTCAAGATGAATATCATGACAATATTGTCGTTGGTTTAAGTCTGGTGTATCAAGCACAAAAACGAAATAGCAAAGCAACTCAGCTATTGACAAAGTATTTGAACAAAGAGCCGATGAATTTTTTAATGAATTCTTCGCTAGCAGAAATTTATATGATTAATGAGCAGTGGAAAAAAGCTTACGATATTTATATTTTGTTGTTAACCAAATATGCACAACAAGCCGTATTACATAATAATGCAGCGTTTGCTGCTTTGAATTTAGCCTTGTATGATGAGGCAGAAAAGCATAGTTTAGCGTCTTTAGCTATTACAAAAAACCACCCTGATTCCCTCGATACACTTGGCTGGATTTATTATCATACTCAAGAATTTGATAAAGCACTGCCACTATTTCGCCAAGCGCTTGCACTAGATTACTCTAAAATTGAAATTAAATATCATTTAGCGTTAACCCTAAAAGCGCTTAATCGAGAAAAAGAGGCTTTTAATACCTTATTAGAAGTGGTTAATAGTAAACGTGATTTTCCAGAGAAAAAAGAGGCTCAACAATGGTTAAAATTATGGGCTGATGCTCTACGTACTGATAATGATATTTAGATATCATTATTATGCTCTAAAGCAAGTCAGATAAAGGGCTTCGAACACCATTAGCGCCATGCTCAAGTACATGGGTATAAATTTGAGTTGTACGTAAATCGCTGTGCCCTAGTTGTTCTTGAACTGTTCTTATATCAGCCCCTCTTTGCAATAAATGCGTAGCAAATGAATGCCTTAAAGTATGACAAGTTATTACCTTATTTAACTTCAATTGATTTGCTGCTTTTTTAACTGACTTTTGAATACTACTTTCATTGAGGTGATGCCGACTAAGGTATTTGAATTCTGGTTCAATACTTAATCGAGCAGAAGGAAATAAATATTGCCACTTGAATTCTTTTGCGGCATTGGGGTATTTGCGATTAAGAGCATTTGGAATCCAGACGCCTTTATAGTCAATATTTTCTATATCGCTAGTATGATATTTATTAGTCCTTTGAATTTGGCGGTACAGTTCAGGTATAAGCTCAGTGGCGAGGGTAACTCGACGATGTTTGTTCCCTTTACCGTTCCAAACTGCGATACAGTGATAATTAAAGTCTATATCTTGTACTCTTAAACGAATAGCCTCCATTAGTCTTAAGCCACTACCATATAATAGGCTTACTAATAAATGATGTTGTGAGGGTATTTTTGATAGAAGTTTCATTACTTCTGTGGGTGTAAGCACATCAGGTAATTTTCTAGGCCGGCGGCTTAAGTTAAAGTTTAGCTTTAAACTTAATTCGTTTTTTAAAATTTCTTTGTATAAAAAAGCTAATGCATTCAGTGCAAGTGACTGGGTAGCTGTTGAAACGTTTTGTTGATTAACTAAATAACTGAGAAATCTCTCAACTTCGATATCCCCCATGAGTGCAGGGTGAGTTTTATTTGAGTAATTTATAAAATACTTTATCCAATGAATATAAGTTTCTATGGTTCTTTTCGCGTATCTTAAGTTACGCATATGCTCTTCGATACTCATTAAAAAAGGCGATTTAGCGTCCATAATATAAAATCCATTTACTGTTGTTATATACAGTTTAGCTGGTGTTCGGTTCTTTTGCCAATATACCGAAAGATTCGGCGTTGCACCTTTTGAAATATTTAATAATAATAAAATGTTAGTGTTGTTATTATGTTGTAAAGTATGATAATTGTAACTGTAAATAAACAAGGAATGCTAAGTGTTATATATTGCTTAGTTTTTCGGTCTAATAAGCTGTTAGGCAACTAAGGAGGTCAATCATGAATCTCAGCATCGAAGTTGCTAAGGAGTGTGATAAGGAGTACTTCTTCGAGTTGTATTGTCAGTCGATGAAAGGCCATATTCAAACTCTTTGGGGTTGGAATCAAAATTGGCAAAAGAATGACTCCGAAGAACGTTGGGCTTCCTGTGAAAACTATTTACTTTACAATACAGTAAAGAGAGTTGGATACTTTCAAGTTGCAGAGGTAAAAGGTGAAACATACATTATGATGTTTATCATCGATGTAAAGTATCGTTCAAAAGGAGTTGGCAGTCGTGCACTAGATCTACTTAAGGGTTTACTCTCAAATAAATCAGTATCATTACGAGTGTTTAAAACAAACCAGAAAGCACTGTCCTTTTATAAAAAAAATGGTTTCTCAATCACAGAGCAAGAAAATGAATTTTATGTAATGCATCATAAAGTTGCCTAACAAGGGTTTTCAAGTCGGACAAATTACAGTTGGCTTTTTGTTCGTTCCTCTCTTATTTTAGCCAACTGCAATTTGCCGCTTAAAACGGCGTTATGTTTCAATCATGGAAGGTGCCATTAAATATGTTTGGTTTTATATTTAAATATATATTCTTTAGTATTATTAACGTCGTTTTGTTCCTCTTAGCAAGTTTTGCTTTAATGGCGTTACTACCTGAAACGGTTGTAAATGGCGATACATTTGAGTTGGTCTATGGATTAGTTTTTATTTCTTTTCTAGTTCTAACTGGTTTTGTAGTAAACCATCAAATCACCCCCAAAGTTGGCTTTATCGAAGGCTGGAAACTTGGGTTTCTAAGTGTGAAAATGTATATTAAGCCCTGAGTAGTTGAAACATAACAAGAACTTAAAGAGGGACAAAATACAGTTGGCTGTTTTGTTCACTCCGTTCACCTATTTTAGCCAACTCTATTTTGCCCCTTAAGTGGGCGTTAGAAGCCAGTGAATGAATCTAGCTCAGAAGTATTTAAAATTTATAAATGACGGGAATGCTCTTTGGACTGAATTATTAATTATTCTTCCAACTTGTATTGCTACATATTTATTATTTCCTGAAATCGAATATACTCTTAAACTAATTATCAGTGGCATCTTATGTATCTCTATCGTAATTATTCATTTTAGTATTGGTATTTATTCACTCATAAAAAGGGATTATGCAAGCTTCTTAAACTTCGTTGTTCTACCAATATTTATTGGTGTTTTTATGTTGGTATTTGGTTACAGGTAAATGGCTTCTAACAAGACATTAAAGCAGGAAAATTTACAGTTGGCTGTTTTCACTGCGTTCAACATTTTAGCCAACTACAAATTTCCTCTTAATGGGGCGTATGTGGATTTTATTTATTCAATTAAATCAGTTGATTAATTCAAATAATTTTACTTTGTGACAAGATTGTGACTTGAAAGTGACAAGCTTACTTTTTTAATAAATACCATGTGATTTAGCCCCTAAAACCTGAATTACTATTAATTTAAATAAATAGGTAAGATTTTAACGAGCAAAGCACTAAGATAATGAAGCGAAAATCTTTGCCCGCTTAAGTTAAACCGAACTTTGAATTATAAGTTAGGGTAGACGAATTTCTTGGTATTTCTATCTCACTGTGGTGCACAAATGTTAGATAGGTTTTATAGCGAGTTGGTTACGAGTATCAATGCCTGCTTATGACTTCAGTTAGCCCAGCCTGTGTGAAAACGTTTTGATCACTTTTTCGAATAAGCACCGGATACTTATGATCAATCAATCTCAAAACAAGATAATATATCACTCAATATTTGCTATAATATTCATTAGGTTAATTGATTATATGTTGGCTGTATGTCACGTCATATTAAAAGTTTATCTCGCTCCCAAGCAACCCTCTTTCCAGAAATGCTTGAAGATTTTGTCGCTAAAGAAAATCCTGTTAGAGTAATTGATGTATTTGTCGATGGTTTAGATTTAGAAAACCTTGGTTTCAAAGGTGTTCAATCTAAAGCAACTGGCCGACCTGGTTATAACCCCGCCATATTACTCAAAATTTATATCTATGGTTATTTAAACCGAATTCAGTCATCACGCTGTCTAGAGCGAGAAACACAACGTAATGTTGAACTTATGTGGCTCACGGAGCGTTTATCTCCAGACTTTAAAACGATTGCTGACTTTAGAAAAGATAACCACAGTGGAATTAAAAACACCTGTAAAACCTTCGTTCAAATGTGCCATAAATTCAATATGTTTAGTGAAGCGACTGTTGCTATAGATGGTAGTAAGTTTAAGGCATCCAACAACAAAGATAAAAACTACACTCCAAGTAAAATGAAGTCCCATATTGAGCGAGTAGAAAAGCATATTAATAATTATTTTTTGAAGCTTGAACAGTCAGATTCACAAGAGAACACATCACAATACATTGCTAATATTGAATCTAAATTAGATTTCTTAAAACAACACCTCGTTGAACTAAAAGAGATGGAATTAGCCGTCAATAATCATCCTGATAAACAAGTATCAACAGTCGATCCTGATTCTCGCTTGATGAAAACACAGGGCATGACACGAGCGATTTGCTATAACATACAAAGCGCTGTGGATACGAAACATCATTTAATTGTTGCTCACGAAGTCACCAATACAACAGATAGAGGGCAGTTGTGCAATATGACCAAACTGACACTAAAGCGTTAGGGAAAAGTGTTACAACAATATTGGCAGATAAGGGTTATTACAGCCGACAAGATATTAAAGATACTCAAGATTTAGGTGTATCGACTCTTGTACCAAAAACCGATACATCAGGCTCAGAAAAGAAGGGAATTTTTAACAAGTCACTGTTTGAATATAATCAAGATAATGATGTTTATATTTGCCCTGCGGGCAATGAGCTTCAACATCGATTCAATGCGATAGAAGGAGGGTTAGATATCAAAATTTACTTCAATGGTATGGCTTGTAAAAATTGTACTATCCGAAGCCAATGTACCCGTTCTAAAAAAGAGCCAAGAAGAATGAGACGTTGGGTCCATGAAGCTGATATGGAAAAAATGGAAACCTTGCTCAAAGCAACGCCTGATGCGATGCTTCAACGAAAACAAACGGTTGAACATCCCTTTGGTACGATTAAGTTGTGGGCAGGAGCCACGCACCTTTTAACAAGAGGGTTTAAAAGTGTCAGTACAGAATTGAACCTGCATGTATTGGCGTATAATTTAAAAAGAATGCTCAATATATTTGGAATAGAAAAGTTGATGAAGGAAGTGATGTTGCCGTAAGAGGTAACTCTTTCCTTAAAAGACCCAAATATGTTCCAAATAAGAGCCAACATGAGCAATTTTGAACGAATAAAAACTATAAAGCATGGATATTCATAAATATCGGCTTCGCTACGCGAAGCCTTATAAAGAGCTGATATAAACCCTCAATAATGAAAACTTACAATAATTAGTTTTCACACAGGCTGAGCCAAAAGCGGAAGTAGAGCAATCATCAACATAGCGCAGGTCATGCCAAAGAGAAGACATTAGCGATTAAAACAATAAACCTTATTCGGATTAGGTTTTGTATCAATAATGGTCATATTAAAGAGATAAGTCATTGTTGACTGAAATCGTGAACGAAGTGACCAAAACTTCTAATCTCACTTGCTCCCATCTTACAAGATAACAATATTTTAATATTTTAATATTTTATAAAAACAATAAGCAATATAAAACAGTACTTAACAAAGTAAATCAAGCGTCTCGCCCGTGACTTCTGCATGCCTTTCCTTATCATAAGATGACTACAGAATACAAAGAATATCAATATTCTTTGTATTCCACGGCTAGCGCATTTTAATCCCTGACTCCAACAGGGTTGAACGATATTCATCGTCCAATCCTGCCATTTTCTTTTTGGCCGCCATACTGGCTCGTTTCGTATCATCTTGCTTAAACAATGCCATCGCTATCTTTCTCATGACGTTAAATACCAACGGACCTTGAGCTTTACGTATTCGCGACTCATCTTCTCGAAACGTCATATCAAGTACCCAGTGCATACTTTCTACCTGCCAATGGCTGCGCACGGAATTTAGAGCCTGCTTGGCGTCTAAGTCTAATGAGCTAATATACCAACGTGTTTCCTTTGTCTCTTTCCCTGTACTTTTTTCAATAACATCTGATGTCACTTTGATAATGGTTTTTAGACCTTTCCACTGATATTTTTTATCTAGCCATGTTTTATCAATCAATAATTGCTGGAAAGTTCTTGTTTCGATCCTCCCATGCCCATAGCTGACATCACTGTGCTGGGAAAATATCTTATCAGATAAACCTTCTCGCTCCATTTTATGCCACCAGGCCTCGAGTTCGGCCTGCATACCTGAATGGTTCCCCTTAAGAGCAAGAATATAGTCCGCTTTTTGTTTAATTATTTGTTGGGCTATTTCACGTTGGCAGCCCATGGCATCAAGTGTAATAATACTATCTTCAATATCTAACATCGTTAACAGCTCTGGGATTGCTGTAATCTCATTGGTTTTATTTCCGACAGCTACTTGTCCTAAAACCAATTGATGCTGACAACTCCAGGCGCTAACAGTATGGAGGGCACTTTTTCTATCTTTGGTGGAAAAAGAACGTCGTGCCGTTTTACCGTCAACTGCAATTACATCGCAGCCAGTCTTTTTGACAAGTGAGGATATCCAAGACTGAAATGCTTTCTCAATTTCATCACTTTTTAATCTACAAATTACACGTGCGATAGTGTCATGGCGTGGAATACCCGCTTCAAAAGAGCCATATTGACGCAGCCAATCTAGCTTTATATGTCCAAAGTTTTCAATATCTTCCCAGCCTTCAGAGCCAGACATAACCGCACTTATCGCGAGTAATAAAATATCCATCAGGTTATGCTTTTTACAGCGTTCTATGCGTGGATCAGAAATTGAATCAAAGTGGGTCAAAAAAGTCGCGCTCATGTTAATTATCCTCAATGTATTATATTGAGATCTGATCGCGACTAAAGTAAAAAGTTCAATTTATAATGATCTTGCCGTGGTCCTACAGAACGATTTATCACCCCTTTGTTTGATTCTGTTACCTCGAAAGGTTACGAGCAACTGTATCTAAATAAAACTCACGACATTCCCTTACTTTGTTATAAAAATAATAATGCATGGCATGCGAAAGTGGCGATAAAAACATCGGGTAATGATGCGTTTTGGAGCTTTTTTAGTGATACCGATGAAAATTTTCATTTACCCGTACTACTGGGCAATAAAGAAATACAAAAGGCGCTAAACGAGAGAAATACGGTTGATAAATATGCCTTTATATTAAAATCTAAATATAAAGATACCTTCATTTATTCCCTTATTTGGTATGACGATTTTGTTAATAATAGAAGCGTTAAAGCTGTTTTTAATCATTATTTCAAAAACAGCCTTTTTCGAGTAGTCAAAATATCCTCATCGTTTATTAATTCTGAAGCAGATGCTTATGTTCCTTCTGCCTTGCCTTGTCATGTTCATCCTAAGATGGCTGTGTTAAATAGAGCAATCTCGAAAGCGGCCTTAGATATGATCAGTAATTGCGATCATATGATCACCCTCTCAGATATTACTAGCTTGTATGAAATAATACATCGACCGGTCAGTGAAGACATAACTGAATTAGAAAATTTATTACCGAAACGTTTTCAACTGAGTGCAGTTGACTCACTTGATGAAACCGAAATTGTAACGGCAGAAAATGATGACTCTAGAGGTGAAGACCGCTTTGTACTATCCTTTCAAATGGCAATTACACGCAGTAATAATGTTGTTACTCATATCCCCGGTATAACTAAAAATATCTCTATACAAGGCTTGTTAGTTAGCCTAGTAAAAGAAACTAAATTTAAAGCGGGTGAAGAAATTGAAATTGAATTAACCGTACCTTTTTCGGAACAAGATAGAACACTACAAAAACAGAAATACATTGTTTTAGGTTATGACAGCCATGGCGCTGTTCGACTATTAATGAATACAATTGAAAGTAAACATTTAGCTTGTAGGGCGATAAGAAAGTATATTTATCAACATGTTGATACCCTTGAAGCCTGTGGAAAACGTGGCAGTCGTATTTATGGTCTGCAAAAAGCGATGAGGAACATATATGCACACAATCATTTCTCTATTCCATTCTACTTAAAAGCAACTAAGCACCAACAATATATTAATGCGGCGAGCTTTAGTGGTAACTCTGCACTTAAGCACCTTGTCTATAAAAATGAAAA
>NZ_JACGVN010000020.1:0-93185 GCF_014077245.1 Colwellia sp. BRX8-9 | reverse complement strand
CGCTTCGCTATCCGTGAAGGTGGTCGTACTGTTGGTGCTGGTGTTGTATCTAAAATCATCGCATAATTGCAGATTTTAGTTCTCACGAGAACTTAAAGAAAAGACGCTTAGGCGTCTTTTTTTATCACTAAATTTTAGTGAAATTGTCAAACAGTCAAAACTGTCAAAGCTGCTAACACAGAGCAGGTGTTGTATCGCTGTACCTGAAAGAAGCATCGCATAATTGCAGATTTTAGTGCTCACGAGAATTCAAGAAAAGACGCTTAGGCGTCTTTTTTTATATCTAGATTTTAGTGAAATAGTCAAAACAGTCAAAGTTACTAACACCGAGCAGGTGTTGTATCGCTGTACCTGAAAGAGGCATCGCATAATTGCAGATTTTAGTTCTCACGAGAATTCAAGAAAAGACGCTTAGGCGTCTTTTTTTATATCTAGATTTTAGTGAAATAGTCAAAACAGCCAACTCCGTATGGCTGTAAACGGTCAAACTTCATAAATTGTAACAAATACCTTAACTTTAATTCTTAATAGCAGCTTTATTATTACTTTTTTTAGATTATAGTGAACAAATGATTGTTATAGGATGACCCCAATGAGTAATGAAACTAAAAAGATATTAGTAGTTGATGATGATATGCGCCTTCGAGCGCTTTTAGAGCGATATTTAGTTGAACAAGGGTTTGCCGTGCGTACTGCGGCGAGTTCAGAGCAAATGGATCGTTTACTTGAGAGAGAGAACTTTCACTTGTTAGTCTTAGATTTGATGTTACCTGGCGAAGATGGCTTATCTATATGTCGTCGCTTACGTCAACAATCTAATGATATGCCAATTGTCATGCTAACCGCCAAAGGCGATGAAGTTGATCGTATTATTGGTTTGGAACTCGGTGCTGATGATTACATGCCAAAACCTTTTAACCCAAGAGAATTATTAGCGCGAATTAAAGCTGTGTTGAGACGCAGGGTACAAGAAGCTCCTGGCGCTCCTTCACAAGAAGAGAACATTGTTTCTTTCGGTGAGTATCAACTTAACCTTGCCACTAGAGAGATGGTAAAAGGCGATATTAATATGCCTTTAACGAGTGGCGAATTTGCTGTTTTAAAAGCCCTGATCACTCACCCGAGAGAGCCACTGTCTCGTGATAAACTGATGAATTTAGCGCGTGGTCGTGATTATTCAGCTTTAGAGCGTAGCATTGATGTACAGGTTTCACGTTTAAGAAGAATGTTAGAAGTAGATCCGGCAAAACCTCGTTATATTCAAACGGTTTGGGGTTTAGGCTACGTCTTTGTGCCTGAAGGTAAAGAAGTCAATTAGTGCGTTTAACACCGTTACCTACCTTATATAAGCGAAGACCCTACTATGGATGTAAACCATGAAAATATTGCCACGTAGTGCCTTTGGGCAAACCGTACTCTTGATTGGTTTTTTACTATTGATTAATCAAGTTGTTTCTTGGGTATCTATGGTTTATTACATCATCCAACCTAATACTCAGCTAACTAATGAGTTGTTAGCAAAACAAGTACGGGTTGTGCTTATTGATATTGATGATGATCTGCTTAGAAAGGCATTCTCAAGATCATTTCAAGAAAAAACGGGCATTGAAGTTTATCGTGAAAGTGACGCATTATCGTCAGGGTTGGCAGAAGCTACCTATCTTGCGCATCGCTCTAAAGAGATGTCAAAATTACTTGATGGCGATACTGAACTGAGACTGACCCAAGGAGGGGAGCAATATATATTCTGGATCAGGCCTCCGCAAGCGCCACATTATTGGATCAGAATTCCCCTTTCAGGTCTAGAAGAAGCAAACTTTTCTCCGCTTACAGTGGTGTTAATGTTTCTGGGCCTATTAAGTGTCATTGGCGGTTGGTTGTTTGTTCGGCAAATAAATCGTCCTTTAAAAGCATTACAAAAAGCCGCAGAAGATGTCGGGCGTGGCGAGTTTCCTCAGCCATTAGCCGAGTTAGGAACCACTGAAATTGTTGCGGTAACTCAAGCTTTTAATCATATGTCTCGAGGTATAAAACAGCTCGAAGACGATCGTAACTTATTGATGGCCGGAATTTCTCATGATTTACGCACGCCATTAACCAGAATTCGCCTTGCGGCGGAGATGATGTCAACACAAGATGAGTTTTTAAAAGAGGGTATCGAAGGCGATATTGATGATATGAACAGTATTATTGATCAGTTTATCGACTACATTCGCCATAACAGTAAAGATAAGCCTGAGCTTTGCGATCTCAATCACTTAATTAATGATGTGATGCAAACCGAACTTATTTATGGTCGGCAGATAAATTTTTCAGAGCAAGAACTACCTGAAATACCGCTACGCTTTGTTGCGATGAAGAGAGCGGTTGCTAATATTATTCAGAATGCCTTACGTTACTCTGATGGAGATATTGATATTATTACCGGGATTTCAGCGGATAAAAAGTCAGTGTATTTCTGTGTGTCTGACAACGGCCCTGGTATTCCTGAAGAAGATATAGAACGTTTGTTCCAACCTTTTACGCAAGGGGATAAAGCGCGAGGCACAGAAGGAAGTGGTTTAGGCTTAGCGATAATAAAGAAGATAGTGAATACTCATGGTGGTGATGTTCTGTTAACTAACCGTGCTGAAGGCGGTTTATCAGCCAAGGTTTTATTACCCATTAAATAAATTTTCTGAAATTCACATAGTAACCGTGCGTTGCACAATGGACTGATGCAATAGAAGGCATGTCTCACTAAGAATGGTCATGCTGTGATGACTGTTCATCCTGAACAGAAAAAAGCCGCTAAACGTTAAGTTTAGCGGCTTTTTAGTGATAACATTTAAATATTAAGTCTTTATAGCTGAGGTCCAGCATCGACTAATGACTTACCATTATCAGTATCAGTAAACTTACTAAAGTTTTTAACAAAGCGCTTAGCTAAATCTTCTGCTTTAGTGTTCCACTCTTCTTTATCTGTGTAAGTATCACGAGGGTCAAGAATATCGCCTTCAACCCCTGCAACACTCGTTGGGATTTCTAAATTAAATAACGGTAAAACAGTAGTTTCAGCGCTATCTATAGAACCATCTAGAATCGAATCAATAATCGCACGAGTAGCCTTTATTGAGATACGTTTACCCGTACCATTCCAACCGGTGTTAACTAAGTAAGCTTCAGCACCAACGGCTTGCATACGTTTACGTAGAACTTCAGCATACTGAGTAGGGTGCAAGCTTAGGAAGGCTGCGCCAAAACAACTTGAGAATGTCGGAGTCGGCTTGGTAATACCACGCTCAGTTCCAGCAAGTTTAGCTGTAAAACCAGATAAAAAGTAATATTCAGTTTGTGCGGGGGTTAACTTTGAAACAGGTGGTAATACACCAAAAGCATCGGCAGTTAAGAAAATAACTTTTTTCGCATGACCAGCACGAGAAATAGGCTTAACAATATTTTCAATATGATCAATTGGGTAAGACACACGGGTATTTTCAGTTTTTGAGTTATCATCAAAATCAATTTTACCGTGTTCATCAACGCTAACATTTTCTAATAATGCATTTCGACGTATCGCATTATAAATATCAGGTTCATTTTCTTTGCTTAAGTTGATCGTTTTAGCGTAACAACCACCTTCAAAGTTAAACACACCATTATCATCCCAGCCATGTTCGTCATCGCCGATAAGTTGACGCTTTGGATCTGTAGAAAGCGTTGTTTTACCTGTACCTGATAAGCCGAAAAATACCGCTACATCGCCTTCTTCACCGACGTTTGCACTACAGTGCATTGAAGCAATACCTTTTAAAGGTAATAGGTAGTTCATCATTGAGAACATACCTTTTTTCATTTCTCCGCCGTACCAAGTACCGCCGATCAATTGAATTTTTTCAGTAAGGTTAAAGGCAACAAAGTTTTCAGAGTTAAGACCTTGTTCTTGCCATTTATCGTTAGTTGTTTTAGCACCATTCATTACGATGAAATCGGGTTCGTAATCTTTCAACTCTTCATCTGAAGGGCGAATAAACATGTTTTTAACAAAGTGAGCTTGCCATGCAACTTGAGTGATAAAGCGAACTTTTAAGCGTGTATCGGCATTAGCACCACAGTAAGTATCGACAACAAATAAACGCTGTTTAGAAAGTTGAGTAGTCACTAAAGTCTTTAAATGATCCCAAGTTTCTTGCGTCATTGGTTTGTTATCATTCTTACCTTGATCAGACCACCAAACCGTATCACGGCTAGTATCATCACGAACAATATATTTATCTTTAGGTGAGCGACCGGTAAAAATACCCGTATCGACGTTAACCGCACCAAGTTCGGTTTCTATGCCTTTATCAAAACCAGTCAGTTCAGACTTAGTTTCTTCAGCAAAGAGTAACTCGTAAGACGGATTGTAAACAATCTCGGCAACATCATTGATGCCATATACAGATAAATCAATTGAGCTTTCTAAAGAAGCCATAGCGAATACTCTCCTAAAAGTACGACAGTGAACATTTTGTGTTAAACATGTTTGAGAACGCAATTTTAGGCGATTATTAGACAAAACGAAAGCAAAATTTCTTTCGTTGTGAAAGTTTTCACTATAACTTTCATTTATAGTGGTAGGGGGGAAGATACGGTGACTGAGTAATTAAACTAAATATTTTACCATTAGAACCATGTTAATTTATTTTAATTGTTTTATTACAAGAACTTATTGCTGGTTTTGCTTTATGGGAGAGACTGTAGATTATGCTGTTGATTCGCATAATCTACAGTGAATTTATTTTTGTAAAAGGAACAAAACAATTAAATAAATGTTTTGTTCTGTAAGGAATAAGTTGCAAATGAAAGTTATAAAAGTCAAAAGCTGACAATAGCGACAAGTTACAGCAAGTATCTCACTAACATTTGTCAGGCGACTAATGATATTGGAAGAAAATTACTGCCTGGTTAAAATATATCGCCGTTACTACTCTCATCAAAAATACGTGAGCCATCAAGTATTTCACTACTATTATCTTGTGTTACCGATTCTGTTGGCGCGGTGCCAAACTGAAAGTATTCAAAAAAGCTGGTTTTATCTGTTTTATTGGTCAGTTTACCGCTGCTTTTATCAATGCGTACTGACACTATATCAACAGGCTGAATAAAAGGTTCTTCAGGATGAGCAACTAATGCAACTTCCATAAAGTCTATCCAAGCTGGTTGTGCTGATTTTGCACCAGCTTCGCCACCGGTAATTTGATATTTATCGAGATTGCTATTATAACGTGTTTTACCCAAACTTCTGCCAGGGTCATCAAAGCCTACCCAAGAAGTAGTGACCAATCGACGGCTAAAGCCTGAAAACCACGCATCTTTTGATTGATTTGTTGTCCCTGTTTTTCCTGCAATATCATGTCGTTTTAATGTTTGTGCGCGCCATCCTGTTCCTCGCCAAAACGGTTTCATTTGATAATCTGAACCCCAAATTGCCGCATTTAATGCTTGTGTCACTAAAAAAGCGTTCTGCGGGCTAATCACTCGTTCAGCTTTAATAAGTGGACGTAGGTCTTTTTCAGCTAAAAGCTCAAGCGGGACTGAGGAATTATTAATATCTCGTTGCTTAATTTCTAGTGAACATATGTCACAGGCAATAGCTGGATTTGCTTGGAAGAGGACTTTACCAAACGAATCTTCTATTCTATCAATTAAATAGGGTCTGATTAAATAGCCGCCGTTCGCGAAGGTTGCAAATCCGGTGGCCACTTCTAATGGTGTTAGAGATGCAGAGCCTAGAGCAAGTGTTTCGTTTCGTGGTAAATCGTTGGGTACAAAGCCAAAGGCTGCTAAATGCGGAATTATTTTGTCTAATCCAACCGCTCTTAATAGTCTAACGGCGATAACATTTTTAGATTGTGCAAGTGCTAATCGAACCCGAATGTCGCCGTTATAAATAGGGGGAGAGTTTTCTGGACGCCAAACTGAACCTGAACTTTCATCCCATTGGTTAATTGGCGCATCATTGACAAGTGTGGCTAAGGTAAAGCCATTATCTAAAGCGGCGGAGTAAATAAAGGGCTTTATGTTAGAGCCCACTTGTCGTTTTGCCTGTGTAACTCGATTAAACTGGCTTTGCTGAAAGCTAAATCCGCCAATAGCTGCTTTTATCGCACCATTATCTGTTGATAAAGAGACGAGAGCAGAACTCACTTCTGGTAGCTGGCTTAATGTAAAACCCTGCGCGGTTTTAATAACAAAGACAACATCGCCATATTGGAGTATTTCATTGGCAAGCTTAGGTGCAGCGCCCTGTTTTTCATCATTAATAAATTCGCGTGCCCACGACATGCCTTGCCATAATATATCGCCTTCTTGCAAAGTGATGTGGTTATTATCTTGATGACCTAAAAATTTAATCGTCGCTGACTGTTCAGCAATACCTGTGATCACAGCAGGAAAAAGTGTTTGATAATTATCGATTTTATTAAGCGCTTTGATAACTTCATCATCGCTGAGCTCAGCTACCTTATCAATAGTACTTGTATTTTCAGTTAACTCTGGGCGTAAAGAAACGACTGCGCCACGATATCCATGTCGCAAATCGTATGACAGTAAGTTATCGATTACTGCTTTTTGTGCTGCTCTTTGAAAATCTGAGTTAACCGTTAGATAAACATTGTAGCCACCGGTATAGGCAAGCTCTTTTCCATAGAGATCGACCATCTCTTGGTGTGCCATCTCTGCTATGTATGGCGCATTCAACTCAATTTCTACACTGTGTCTCTTGCCGGTAATAGGGGCTTGGTTTGCTTGTTCCATCTCTGTTGAGTTGATATAGCCTGCGCTATACATACGCTGTAAAACAATTGCGCGATTGGTCTTGGCGTTATCAGGCGAACTTATAGGGTTTCTGTTAGAAGGTGCTTTAGGTAAACCAGCAAGTACCGCTATCTGTGCCAGTGTTAAGTCTTTAACATCTTTACCGTAATATACTTGTGCTGCTGCGCCAAAACCAAAGCTACGATGACTTAACGGTATTTTATTCATGTACAGGGCGAGTATTTCATCTTTTGTGAGTAAACTTTCAATATGGAAAGTTAAAAATATTTCACGGATTTTTCGAGTGTAGGTTACTTCAGAGGATAAGAAAAAGTTTCGTGCCACTTGCATGGTAATGGTACTTGCACCCCCTTTGTTTTGTCCCATCAGTTTACCGAGTACAGCTCTGCCTAGTCCAATTGGGTCGACGCCAAAATGTGAATAAAAGCGATCGTCTTCACTGGCTAAAATGGCGTTAATCAGTTGTTGTGGAAATTCGTTAAGCTTTAAGGGGATGCGTTTTTTTTCGCCAAACTGATTGATTAACTTATTATCGGCACTAAAAATTTGCATCGGCGTTTGCCATTGCATGTCTTTTAATGAAGTCACACTGGGCAATTCACTGCGCATTGATAAATATAAAGCGGCTAAAGACAAACAAGCTAAAAATATAAAGATTAGCCCTACTTTTATGAGACGTTTAAATAAAAGCACTAAATTTTTCTCTCAATATTGGACAAAAAAACGATTAATAACACTAGTATATCCTTTAAAAGCATGTAATAAATGTATTTATCTCAGGTTTATGCCTAATATAAAGCAATGCAATAATGTTTATTTAAATTTATTTATTTAAATTGTGTCGTTATTAGTGAATTTACTCATATTAGTAGGATGTTATGCTCAGCAGTCTTTTTAAAAAGAATACATCTTTAATAGTTGGTATTGATATTGGTTCTCATGCAATAAAAGCGGTTTTGTTAAGTCAAGACGATGAAGGGTATGTGCTGGAAGCATTAGCAACAGAAGTTATGCCCCGTGGCGCTATTATTGACCGAGAAATCCAAGACATTGATGCCGTTGGCAAAGTTGTTACTAAAATCAGAAAAGAAATTACCTCTTCAGTCAATCAAGCTGCAGCAGCCGTTTCTGGACAAACCGTTATTACTAAAGTTATCTATATGGACGTTAATTTGTCTGAGCACGAGCTCGCCAGTCAAATTGAAATTGAAGCCGATAGTTTAATTCCTTACCCTTTAGATGAGGTTAGTTTAGATTTTGAAAAACTGGACATTAATGAATCAGACCCAACCAAGGTTAATGTTTTATTAAGTGCTGCTCGAACCGAATCAGTAGAAGCGAGAGTTGCGGCTTTAGAATTGGGAGGATTTCAAACTAAGGTTATTGATGTTGAGTCATATGCCGTGAGTCGAGCCTACGATTTAAGTTTATCGCAATTACCCGATGATGCTAAAGACAAAACGGTTGCTATAGTTGATGTGGGCGCGGTGATGACCTTGTTTTCGGTGACTGATGCTGGCGCACATATTTATAGCCGGGATCAACTCTTTGGCGGCGAACAATACACTCGATCAATTGTTTCATATTATAATCAAACCTTTGAAGAAGCCGAGCATGCCAAAATAACGAATGACTTGCCGCCTAATTATACCTTTGAAGTTTTAGGACCGTTTCACACCATTTTTACACAGCAAATTCGCCGTGCAATACAAATGTTCTTAACCTCTAGTGGGAAAAAGAAAGTAGATTATATTATTGTTTCAGGTGGTAGTGCTAATGTTGAAGGTCTTGAAGCCTTGTTAATTGAAGAATTAGGTATCCATACTATTATTGCCAATCCTTTTAAATCGATGACCGTTGCCGACAGTGTAGATAAAGATGTGTTAGATAAAACCGCCGCTCAATATATGGTAGCAGCAGGTTTAGCATTGAGGAGCTTTGTTTCATGGCATTTATAAATCTACTCCCATGGCGCGAAGAAGCCGAAAAAGCCAAACAACGTGAGTATTTTACCCTACTTACTATTGTTGCCGTAATCGCCTTCGCACTGGTTTTTATTATTAGTCAATTTTACCAAATGCGTATTGATGGTCAAAATTCACGTAATCAGTTTTTAAAAACAGAAATTGCTCTTCTAGACGCCCGTATTATAAAAATTAAAAACTTAAACGAAAAGAAAAAAGAATTACAAAAAAGAACTCAAGTGGTTGAACAACTTCAGCGCAGCCGAAATGTGGGTACCCAAGTTTTTGATGAAATAGCTAAAATAGTGCCAACAGGTGTTTATTTGACCCGTCTTGAAAAACAGGGCAACAGTATTAACATCGTTGGCAAAAGTGAATCGAATAATCATTTAGCGAATATGATCCGTGAAATAGAGCGCTCGGTGTTATTTACCGATGCAATTTTAGAATCTATTACGACCAATGAAGCAAAAAACAAATTATTGAGTGACTTTAAAATGCGGGTGCGTATTAAAGGCTTATTAAATAGTGGAGATGACGGAAAAGTCATCACTAACGGAGGTAAATCATGAACATAGATTTAACTCAATTCTTTGAACAATTTGAAGGTTTAGAGGCTGATAACGTTGGGCAATGGCCAAAAGCTGCCAAAATAACATTAGCCGTTTTTATCGCTATCGTGGTTTTGGTGTTAGGTTATTTTTTATTAATCAGTGATAAAATAACAACACTCGATAATTACGCGGCGGAAGAAGTTACACTAAAAAGCCAATATCAAATAAAATACCATGTTGCTGCCAATTTAGAGTTATTTGAGCAGCAAATGAAAGAGGCAGAGGCCTTATTTGCCAATCAATTAAGAAGTTTGCCTGAAAGTCATGAAACCCCTGGCTTACTTGATGATATAACTTTTGTTGGGACAACAAGTGGGCTGAAATTTGTTAAGCTTAATTGGCAGCCAGAAATAACCCGTGAAATTTATATTGAACTTCCTATTGATATTGAAGTGGTTGGTTCTTATCATGAGTTTGGTAACTTTGTCAGTAAAATTGCTGGGTTACCTCGAATTGTTACTTTGCATGACTTTGATGTCGACATTAACAATATGGAAAATGGTTTGCTGGGTTTAAAACTACAAGCAAAAACTTATCGTTATCGAGAGGCTGAAGAAAAATGAAAAAGTCAGTCTTATTTATTGCGCTTGTTATCAGTGTCAGTGGTTGCTTTGATGATACCAGTGATTTACGAACCCATATAGCGACAGTGCAGGCAAATACACCTAATGTTATTAAACCTATGCCGGTAATTTCAAAGTTTGGTCATTTTGACTATTCAGCGCAAGGGTTACGAAGTCCATTTGATAAACCAGAAGTTGAAGCAATCCAACAGAAAATTCAACAGATGTCAGGATGTTTGAGTCCAGATCCTCGTCGCCGTAAGCAGCCCTTGGAAAAGTATCCGCTCAGCAATTTATCAATGCGAGGAACTTTAGGAGAACAAGAGATTATTTGGGCACTTGTTGAGGCCTCTGATGCAACCTTACATCGAGTTGCTGTTGGAAGTTATTTAGGGTTGAATCATGGTCGCATTACAATGGTGAATCCATTTGATGTTAAAGTTAGAGAATTAATTGCTGATGGCGCTGGTTGTTGGGTCGAACGTGAGACGACACTTAAAATGGTCAAGTCAGGTACAGAGGGGCAAGGGAAGTAATGTTGCTATTTAATAAAATAAAAACTAATCAGTCAGTTACATTAACGGTAACGCGAAGTGTTATCACCGCAGTGATGCTCTATTCTTTGGCTTTTTCGGCATGGTCTAGTGATCTAATCGGTATTAAATATAATACTTTACAGAACGATGAAATAGAGTTGCAGTTTGAACTCACCGAAACCATTGTTAATCCACCCGTGATGAAAACGGCGATGAATCCTGCTCAAATTAGCATTACCTTTGATGCGAATGAGTTTAATGAAAAGTTATTAAAAACCATTGTTGAACATGCCGGTGTTAGTCATGTTAGCGTGCAAAAATTAGCAGGAAAAGTGGTTGCTACGGTTCACTTAGATCAACTGTCAGTTTTTGATATTAAGCAAAATGGTAAGTTCTTCTCATTAATTCTCAATAAAGGTGTGGGCGACTCGCCGATTACCCAGGTCAATCCATTAGGTAATACCTTTATTAACAACATTGATTCGATAGATTTTCGTAATGGTGAAAACAATGAAGCACAAATACTGGTTTACCTTGACGACAGTATGGTTGCTGTTGATGTGACAGACAAACTCGGCAAGCTGTATATCGAATTCCATAACACCCAAATTATTGATGATTTACTTTATAAATTAGATGTTACCGACTTTGGTACGTTAGTTACTGGCATCGAAACCTTTAGAGAGGGACGTAATGCCAAGTTTATTGTCGATATCAATAGTGATTTTACTTTTAAGCATCAACAGATTAATAATGTTTTTTCATTAACCGTTGTTAAAAATGATAAGGCGCCCGGTTACTTAGAAGAAGATGGTGATTTTAGTGGTCGCGCTATTTCTTTAAATTTTCAAGACATTCCTGTTCGTACCGTTTTACAAATTATTGCTGATTACAATGGCTTTAACTTAGTGACCAGCGATAGCGTCTCTGGAAATGTGACTTTGCGTTTAGACGGCGTGCCATGGGATCAGGCCCTGGATATTATATTAAAAGTTAAAGGCTTAGATAAGCGTATGGAAGGCAACATTTTAATGGTTGCTCCGAGCGACGAACTTTCTGCCCGTGAAGCACGTGATTTACAAGCTAAACAGCAAGTCGCTGAACTTGCGCCACTCTACTCTGAATACGTACAAGTAAATTATGCTAAGGCAACCGACTTTGCTAACTTAATTAAAAATGATGACAACAGTATTTTGTCAACACGTGGCAGTGTCAGTGTTGACGAGCGAACGAATACCTTATTAATTCGTGATACGGCGAAAAGTATCGAAGATATAAAGCGTATGGTCAATGTTTTAGATATTCCTGTACGACAAGTGATTATAGAAGCGCGTATGGTCACAGTGAAAGACAGCATTAATGAAGAGTTAGGTATACGCTGGGGGGTTACTGATACTGACGGGGAATATGCGGGCTCTGGCTCCTTAGAGGGGGCTAATTCTGCAGCAAGTGGACTGGTACCTAATTTAGCTGACCGATTAAATGTTAACTTACCCGTAGCAAACCCAGCAGGTAGTATTGCTTTTCAAGTGGCGCGATTAGCCGATGGTACTATATTGGACCTTGAGTTGAGCGCGATGGAGAAAGAAAACAAGGGTGAAATTATCGCAAGCCCAAGAATTACTACGGCAAATCAAAAACAAGCGTATATTGAACAGGGGGTCGAAATTCCCTATCAAGAAGCATCATCAAGTGGCGCGACATCAACCCAATTTAAAAAAGCTGTGCTTAGTTTAACGGTAACACCACACATTACCCCAGACGATCGTATTATTCTTGATTTAGTTGTTACTCAAGATACCGTCTCTGATGTACAAAGTGGCCAAGCACCCGCAATTGATACTCAGCGAATAGGTACACAAGTGCTAGTTAATAATGGCGAAACGATTGTTCTTGGCGGAATTTATCAACAAGCAATTATCAGTACAGTATCAAAAGTACCTGTTTTAGGCGACATTCCCTATTTTGGTTGGCTATTTAGAAATAGCAACAACTTTAATGAGAAAAAAGAATTATTAATTTTTGTGACACCACGCATCGTAACTGAGCGTTTTTAAACAACTTTGTGAGTTACTGAGTAATTTCATTTTATTTTCGTCTTAGTTAACTTGCAATGTACACCGAACAATTGCGATAATTACGCCCTCAAAATTTTCGGAGGGGGTTCCCTCATATTTGTAAACGTAATTATTTATACGAGCTGAAGTTAATCTAATGGCAGAAAAACGTAATATTTTCCTTATCGGCCCTATGGGCGCTGGTAAAAGCACAATTGGTAGAGAATTAGCTGATAGGCTACATCTTGAGTTTTTTGACTCTGATCAGGAAATAGAGCGCCGAACAGGTGCAGACATCGCATGGGTTTTTGATCTTGAAGGCGAAGAAGGCTTTCGTAAAAGAGAAGAAGGTGTAATTGAAGACCTAAGTGAAAAACAAGGTATTGTTTTAGCGACTGGTGGTGGTTCAGTGATAAGTACACAAGTACGTAATCGCTTATCGGCACGAGGCATAGTTGTCTACTTAGAAACAACTATAGACAAGCAAGTGGCTCGTACGCAGCGTGATCGTAAACGTCCATTGTTGCAAACCTCTGAAGAACCACGCACAGTACTTGAGAATCTAGCAATAGAACGCAATCCTTTATATGAAGAAATTGCTGACGTTATTGTAAAAACAGATGATCAAAGTGCTAAAGTTGTTGCCCATAAAATTGTTGAGCGCTTAGATTTCTAAAAGCGGCTAGGCACTCAAAAAAAGACCTAAAAATGACAACGCTAAATGTTGAACTCGGTACACGCAGTTACCCCATCTATATTGATAGCGGACTATTAACTAATAATAGTCTGCTTACTCAGCATATTCGTGGTAAACGAGTATGCATCGTTTCTAATAATATTGTTAAGCCGTTATATCTTGCTACTTTAAAAGCAAAATTAAGCGCTTTCGACGTTGACGAAATAATATTACCTGATGGCGAAGCTCAAAAGTCACTTGCAAACTTTGATGTGATCATGTCACATTTATTGGCCAATGGTCATGGGCGAGATTCGACATTAATTGCTTTAGGCGGCGGTGTTATTGGTGATATTACCGGCTTTGCAGCCGCATGTTACCAACGCGGAATCAACTTTATTCAAGTTCCAACCACATTACTTTCACAAGTCGACTCTTCTGTCGGTGGTAAGACAGCGGTTAATCATCCTTTAGGTAAAAACATGATTGGCGCTTTCTACCAGCCAAAAGCTGTTCTTATTGATATTGATAGCCTTAGCACTTTACCTATCCGCGAATTCAATGCGGGCATGGCTGAGGTGATTAAGTACGGTATCTTAGGTGATAGTGATTTTTTTGCTTGGTTAGAAAGCAATATTGAAAAAATAAAATCAGCGGATAAAAACACACTGATTGAAATGGTTAAAACTTGCTGTCAATGCAAGGCAGATATTGTTGCCGCTGATGAGACCGAATCCGGCGTAAGGGCATTATTGAATTTAGGCCATACCTTTGGTCATGCTATCGAAGCCGATCAAGGTTACGGTAACTGGCTTCATGGTGAAGCTGTCGCTACTGGCATGGTACTTGCCTCTAAGTTATCAGTAGCAATGAATTTGCTTGAAGCGTCAGATCTTCGTCGTATAGAAACATTAATTGCCGCGTTTGATTTACCATTAACAGCGCCTGAAAGTATGGGCTTTGAAGAATTTATTTGTCACATGCGTCGTGACAAAAAGAATTTGGCAGGTGTATTACGTTTAATCGTACCCACCGCTATTGGTCAATCAGAAATGCGTGATGATATTAGTGAGGAGATGCTTCAACAAATTCTGTAATTTTAATACAGAACAGGTGAAACATGTCTGCACAAGCACATGCCACAGAATATAACGCTCCACAAAGTGTAACAACCATTAGTGCTAACGCACGCGTTGATTATATTTTACGCTTTTCAAAGCATGCCGTTTTGGTTGTTGACCAAGATGCCAATGTTTATTCTCAAGTAGCGAGTCAGTTTCTTGGCTCTTTGGGTAATGATCACAATGCTGCTTTTATCGCTATATCACCTAAATTAAACGATATTCAAATTCGCTGTCGTATTGTTGAGCAACTTTTCGCTGACACTCTATTTGATCCTGAGCAGTCTTTAGCTGTTAGCTTGATCAATTTATCTAAGCAAGAAAAGCAAACCATTGATATTGTCATCGAACACGCCCAGTTTCTCTCCGTACAAATTTTACATGAGCTATGTCAATTAACTGACATAGCTAAAAAAGCCAATTATGCAATCAGTGTGCTTATGCTTGGTACGCCAAAAGCTGGACTTTTATTGGCGCAAAATAAATCACTATTCCATAAAAAAATCTCAGTTTTATCTGGAGAAACAGGTCAGTTATTAACCCTTAACTCCAAAGCATTCAAAGTGAAGACATCACTTTTTACCTTCAGCCGTTTTACGAAGTGGACCTTAATTTTTATCTGTTTCGTGATTTGCTTAGGGGCAACAGGTTATTGGTTGTTCCAACAAGATGTTTTTAGTGCGAACACCCAGCTTAAATTAAAAATGGTACCAGCAAACTCGACCAGTATTATTTCAGCCTATAATAATAAAAATGTGAGTGCTTCAGCGAAGAGTGAAGATATATTTCTTTCGTTAACCGCACCCGACCCAGGGGTAAAGGTTCTAATTAGTCTACCGGCAGAGCCAAATGATATCGTTCAAGCGATTGTCAACGCAGAAAAAGACGTCGTTGAGTCGATAGAGCCAATAGCCACCGATAAAGTTAAGCGCTTTGCATCGTTCCTTGATAAAAAAGGGGATACTGAAAATAAAGCTTCTGTTACCTTATCAACGGGTAAAACCGTAATAGAGGCTTTATCCGTTAAAAAGTCAGAAAATAAAGTGACACCCCTGATTACGCAAGCCGCTATTCCAGTAAACTCGATTGAAGATGTTGGCGCCCAAGCCAGTTACTATATAAGCGCACCATCGGGCTTTGTTATACAAATTGCTGGTTTTACTCGTCTTTCCGTATATCAGGAGTTTATACCTGATTTTGTCGGTCTCAAGATTAAAAGTTACTACCGACTATTTAACCAACAACCTATGCTAATGATAACCTCTGAGGTTTTTGAGACTCGTTTGGCCGCAGAAAAGGCTGTTACGTTACTGCCAAGTAGTATTAAAGTTCATCAGCCGTGGGTAAAGTCACTTCAAGCAATTAATAATGAAATCAATGCTTATCAAGACTCCCAATAATAAGCTAATCAGGATACAATTCGTTTTCTATTTTAAACGTCTATTTAAGCCTAGCACTTAAATAATGAGTTGTAAGGCAAATGGGTTAAATGATCAAAAAGCATCGAGCATTTTTAAAGTGGGCTGGCGGAAAATACGGCCTCAGCGATGTAATTAATAAAATGTTACCCAAAGGGGAGCGTTTAGTCGAACCTTTTGTCGGTGCTGGTTCAGTATTTCTGAACAGTAATTTTGACCATTACTTGTTAAATGATATAAATCAAGACTTAATCAATCTCTATAATATTATTAAAGAAAACCCACAAAAATTTATCAAAGATTCAGCGATATACTTTACGCCTGAATATAATCAATCTGAAGTTTATTACCGGTTACGAAAAGAGTTTAATGCCAGTAGTGACAGCTACTTTCGTTCGCTGGTATTTCTTTATATGAACCGTCATGGTTATAATGGCTTATGTCGATATAATAAATCGGGCGGTTATAATGTTCCCTTTGGTAAGTATAAACGTCCATATTTTCCTGA
Organism: Colwellia sp. BRX8-9; assembly: GCF_014077245.1. Classification (NCBI taxonomy): domain Bacteria; kingdom Pseudomonadati; phylum Pseudomonadota; class Gammaproteobacteria; order Alteromonadales; family Colwelliaceae; genus Colwellia; species Colwellia sp. BRX8-9. The sequence goes on along the minus strand of NZ_JACGVN010000020.1, from coordinate 76,930 downwards.
AAATGAAATGCTGTATTTTGCGGAAAAAGCTAAGAAAGCCACTTTTGTTTGTGAAGGTTACCGAGAAACTTTTGCCAGGGCAAAAAGTGGCGATGTCATTTACTGTGATCCCCCTTATGTACCATTAAGTAAAACAGCTAGTTTTACCAGTTATGTTGGTAATGGCTTTGGTTTAGATGAGCAAGCTGATTTAGCCAATATTGCTGAAGAAGTCACTGAGCAAGATAAAATATCAGTATTGATCAGTAATCATGACACTATCTGGACACGTAAAATATATGAGCATGCCAGTAAGCAAAAAACGATACAAGTAGCGCGCACTATTAGCCAAAAGGCGAGTAAACGTAATAAAGTTGCAGAGTTACTGGTACTTTATAAGTAAGCTTCTAAGTCACTTATCTTAAGGTAAAACTAAAGATACTGCCGCGATCAACACGCCTATAAATATAGCGACACCGATTACAGCAGCAATGATGAAGTGGCTTAGTTTTCCTTCACTAAAATCTCTATCGCGGTTTTTATTACTTTGTACGCCAAAAAAAGCGGCGCCGACGCTTTTAGCGGTCGTTTTAAAACTACTACTTTTATCAGAAGAATTTGTTTTTTTTGATAATTTTTCCGTTGGCATCATATAATCCTTTTGTTGGGTGACACTTGATAGTCGCTTACTTTTCGCGCTAAAACAATCCTAAATATATTTCATCATTATTATCTACACGTTTTAGCGTTATCGAACGAGCAACTTATTTCAAGGTGATCGCTAACGTGGTGGCGATTAACAATGATTACCTGTTTAACATAACAGGGTAAAGTCGATATAAATTATAAAAAATGCATATATTTTTGACAGTAAAATATAGCTAGTCTATGCTAAATTGTATATTTGTCTAATATACAGATTATTTATCTAATTTACTGATAAAAATAGAAAAAGGATTTTCCATTGAACACTGATTTACTCAATTATGTTAACTTTCCCGCTTTAATTATTAATGAGCAAGGAACTGTAGTTAGTCGTAGTAAACACATCAAGCATAAATATCATATTAATGAGGGAGATGACTTCTTTGCATTATGTGACAGTAAGGTTAGTTTATCTGAATTCATTCTCAACTTTTCTAATATGCCTTTAGGCTCAAATGATAAATGTTTAACACATTTTAGTTTTATCCAAAAAAATATAGAGGTGTATGTCAGTATTATCAGTAAACAGCCGATTCTTTTTCTTATTGAATATAGTGCTGAATTACTACAGGACTCATCTGTTGTTGATTTAGTCGACCACTCGAATAATTTATTGTCCTTAGTTGATAAAAACTATCACTATTTGTCAGTTAATGAGCAATATAGCCATAAATGGGGCTTGCCAAAAGCGGACATTATTAACCAACATGTTATAACGGTCTTAGGAGAAGAAGCTTTCAATAAAGTGGTTAAGAAAGAGCTCGATTTATGTTTTTCAGGCAAGGTGAGAACTTATACTGATTGGTTTTATTCAGAAAATAAAAAACAAATGCTCTTTCTCAAAGTTGCTTATCAGCCTGTTTTTGATAGTCATTCAGACCAAGTTAACTCTGTAGCCGTTACAGTAACTGATATTACCGATATTCAAGTACTCAATGAAAAACTGACGGAACAAGCTTTCCATGATCCGCTAACCACCTTAGATAATCGATACGCTTTAATGGCATATTTCGATAAACTTTCCGCCACACTGACCAGGAATGATTGCTACAGTCTAGTAATGATAGACTTAGATGATTTTAAACGCGTTAATGATTCATACGGTCATAATATCGGTGATGAACTGTTAAAAGCCTTCGCGGTTAACTTAAAAAACACTTTACGTGCCGATGACTTTTGTTGTCGATGGGGCGGAGATGAATTTGTGCTGTTATTAGCGCAAGGAAACACAGCTCAAACATTAGTCACTGCGAGATATAATATAAACGATCGATTTCAGCAACTGCAAGAGAAAGTTTACCAGGTGGCAAAGCATAAATTATCATTGAGATTCTCATTCGGTTTAGCGTTATTTCCACAACAATCCAAGAGCTTAGAACAACTCATCTCGATAGCAGACAGCAAAATGTACCGAGACAAAAAACTACAAAAGTTAAGTTAAATCTCACCTCAACAAAGGTCCCTAGATTAGGGACCTTTGTTGAAGCATTCACTTTGTTAATAATTATGATAAAAACCATAAGTTTCGTTGATTTTACGGTGTTGCTGATCAGCCCAAAGGTAATACTGATGATCTTGTAGTTGGCTTGCAGCTGCTTTGTCTAACAAAATAACTGCATTTTCATGCATCTGTAATGCGGATGCCGGACACATAGCGGATAAAGCTCCGGTGATCATTGTATTTACTGCTTGGGCTTTATTTTCTCCTGTCGCCATTAATAATACATAGCGAGCATCCATAATCGTGCCAATACCCATGGTCATTGCCATCGTTGGTTGTGTTTCACCGTCTTTAAATAAGCGGCTATTATCTGTCAGTGTTTGCTGGGTTAATGTTTTGATACGGGTACGAGATGATAAGCTCGAAGTCGGTTCATTAAAACCAATATGGCCATTAGCGCCAATACCTAATATTTGTAAGTCGATACCCCCTAATGATTTTATTTTGTTTTCGTAGTTAAGCCCTTGTTCACGAGGGTTTTGGTTATGGTTACACGTTGGTAGGTAGGTATTGGCTTGTGCTATGTCTACGTTATCAAATAAATGCTCTTTCATAAAACTCCGATAACTTTGAGCATTATTAGCATTAATATTATGGTATTCATCAAGATTAAATGACGAGACGTGGCTAAAGCTTAGCCCTTCATTTTTATGTTTATTAACTAAATGTTTATAGAGGCTAATCGGGGTGCTACCGGTAGCAAGACCGAGCACAGGTTTGGCTTTTTTAGTGATTAATTCACTGACCCATAGTGCTGCATGCTCTGCAACTTGTTCAGCATCATCAAAAATAATTATTTGCATGTAAAATCCTTAAAATTTAATTTAATTAGGTAAAATTTCACTAATGGATGCAAATCGTTATTGTGATGAATATCGGCTTTTTGGTTTCGCTAAATATATTAATTAGGTTTAAATATCTTAGCTATGCCGCCGTTTATTTTTAAATCAACACTAATATAATTGTACTACGCGAAGATTTTTTTTGCACTGTCTTTAACTATCTTTAACTATCTTTAACTATCTTTAAAAAGCCAGTAAAATTATTACTGGCTTATCTTTATTTATAAGTCGATATCAACCGAATAAGAAATGACAAACTTCATATCATCATTATCGATGTCGGTATCAGATACCGCAAAGGTAAAGCCATCTTTACTTAAGCTAACACTGTAATCGTTATAGTCTTCTGCGATCATGGCGTCGTCAAAAGAATAATCGCCAAGATGAAAAGCTAAGGTTAAACCATCAGCTACTTCAAACTCTGCTCCCGCTGCAATATATAAGCTGGCATCAGCAAAAGCAGCACCGTCGTCGTTATGAATTCCGTAACTTGCTGAAAGTGAAAAATATGAATAGCCCAAAGAGCCATATATCTCGCCAAAATCATATTCGTTAGTACTATCAGTTTGGGCTGAGTCAGGGTAGGCATAATAAATATAACCCACATCATAACTAACATCTTCGTTTAATTGGCCGCTAAAACCTAAGTAGAAATCTAGTTCAGCACTCGCATCATCACCAAAATCGACATTTGAAGCCCAAGCTCCAGCATAAAAGCCTGAATCGTCAGCATAGTCGATACCACCAGAAATAGCGGCAGCATTGTCTGTTTGGCTAACACCACGCCATATATAGTTACTACTAGCAGCAACATTAGCAGATAAACCTTCAACAGCTAATGCTTGTGTTGATAATAATGAAGTAGCGGCAAGTAAAGATGTGAGCGATATCGATAATAGTGTTTTTTTCATAATAGTCTCTTTATGTAGTAGTTTTTTATTTAATATTTTAGGGCTAAACCATACATTGCAAGGTAGATGCCTGAGCGACATAATAATATTAATAAAATTTACATAGTTATTTCAATGACTTGGTGAGGTTGTTTTTTTATTATGAGGGTCTCTCACTAATAGACGAGCTTTATTGGTGCAATTAAATCGTTAACGCTCATAAAAAGTGCATAAAATATCGATTCGTATTATCTCGTATGTCGTGGTCTTTCTTGGCAGTCTTTCACGTATAGTTAAAACGTTAACGTTGATAATAAAAAAGTGCATAAAATATCGACTGGTATTATCTGTGATGGCGTGGTCTTTCTTGTCAGTCTTTCACGTTATAGTTAAAACGTTAACGTTGATAATAAAAAAGTGCATAAAATATCGATTCGTATTTTCATAAAATATCGACTGGTATTATCTGGTATGGAGTGGTCTTTCTTGGCAGTCTTTCACGTTATAGTTAAGCCGTGGTTATAAAAAGTAATCAGAGCACGAAATAATCATGAGCATTCGACACTAAAAGAGCAATCGCTAGGTAACATTGAGTTAAATAACGCTTGGACGCATGAATTTATAGAGTTTTCCCTTAGGTCGTTGTTATAATGTTGCGCAATATTCTAAAAAGGTTTATCTATGTCTTCATTTTTAATTGCTCCTTCTATATTGTCTGCTGATTTCGCACGTTTAGGTGATGATGTTGCTAAGGTTTTAGCTGCGGGTGCCGATGTTGTGCACTTCGATGTAATGGATAATCATTTTGTGCCTAACTTAACTTTTGGCCCAATGATTTGTCAGTCGCTACGTGATTACGGTATTACCGCACCTATTGATGTACATTTAATGGTCAAGCAGGTTGATAGTCTAATTCCAGGCTTTGCTAAAGCAGGCGCAGATATTATCACTTTTCATCCAGAGGCAAGTGATCATATTGATCGTACTCTGCAATTAATAAAAGACCATGGCTGTAAAGCGGGACTGGTACTAAATCCGGCCACACCATTGAATTGTTTAGATTTTGTTATGGATAAACTTGATGTTATCTTGTTGATGTCAGTTAATCCTGGCTTTGGTGGTCAATCGTTTATTCCAACCACATTGGATAAGTTGAGATTAGTAAAAGAGCGCATCATCGCTAGTGGACGTGATATTCGTTTACAGGTTGATGGCGGTGTTAAAGCAGACAATATTGCTGAGATAGCGGCGGCGGGCGCTGACATGTTCGTTGCAGGGTCAGCCATTTTCTCAAAGCCAGATTATAAGCTGGCGATTGATGAAATGCGCAGCGAATTAGCGACAGTTAGCCAATAGTTTAATTAACAAATAAATCAAATAAAATAAAGAGAAATCATGAGTAAACCTATCGTATTAAGCGGCTGTCAGCCATCAGGTGATTTAACCATTGGTAATTATTTAGGTGCGTTAAAACAATGGGTTAGCATGCAAGATAGCCATGAGTGCTATTACATGTTGGTTGATCAACATGCTATTACTGTTCGCCCAAACCCCGCTGATTTGCGAAAGGCGACGCTTGATGGCCTAGCCTTGTATCTAGCCTGCGGCGTTGACCCAGAAAAGAGTACCATCTTTATTCAATCACATGTCCCTGAACATGCTCAGCTTAGTTGGGTGTTAAATTGTTACACACAAATGGGCGAATTGAACAGAATGACGCAATACAAAGATAAGTCACAAAAGTCTGAAGCAAATATGAATTCAGGTTTATTTACTTATCCAGTCTTAATGGCAGCAGATATTCTTCTCTATAATGCTGACCGTGTGCCGGTTGGTGAAGATCAAAAGCAGCATCTAGAATTAGCTCGTGATATAGCGACTCGTTTTAATAATCTTCATGGTGACACATTCACTGTGCCAGACCCTTATATTCCTGAATTTGGTGCGCGAGTAATGAGCTTACTTGAACCAACAAAGAAAATGTCAAAATCAGACGCTAATCCTGGTAATTTTATTGGCTTATTAGAAGACCCTAAAAAAATCAGTAAAAAAATCAAACGCGCCATGACTGATTCTGATGAAGAAGCTAATATTTATTTCAATATTGAAGAAAAACCAGGTGTATCAAATTTATTGTCTTTATTGTCTTGTTGTACAGGTGAAACCGTTGAGCAGTTAGTACCACAATATGAAGATAAAATGTACGGGCACTTAAAAGGTGACGTTGCTAATGCTGTGGTTGCTTTATTAGAACCTATTCAGCAAAGATATCATCAGATCCGTGAGGACCAGGCTTATTTAGATGCAGTGATGAAAGCAGGCGCTGAAAAAGCATCAGCTAGAGCAAGTAAAATATTAGCAAAAGTTTATGATGCGGTAGGTTTTATTCCTCGACCTTAATGTGTCGTCATCACTCAGTCGTTATTCTCTGGGCTAACAAACAAAAAAGCTAACGAACTCGTTAGCTTTTTCTGTTTATTAAGGCGCTTTATTTGTCTTCAAGTGCTGCTTCTTGCGCATCGTTAAATAATGTTTTACTGCTCTCAAGAAAACCTTGGACATTATTGCTGTGAGTAAATAAATAACTTGGCGCCATTAACGTGGTATTAAAAGCGGGACGGATACTGAATTCAGGTTTTTTACTTAACTGAATTAAGAAACTACCACCAAACAATAGCAGCGTCATGCAACTTGCTATTACTGTTCTGCGTCGAGTGCTCATATGAAAACCAATTTGGCAATTTAGCCAGAATAAACAAAATGCCAATACAATAGGTAAGAAAGTGGCAAGTACGCTGAGTATTGACTGAGATGAAGCATTAAAGCTGGTGATGTTTTCAATAAAATCACTTAGCCACATTAAATTATAAAAGACAAAACAGATGCCTAATTGTCCCCAAAATCTAGCATCATGCTTGGTTAAATGAGAAACCAAAGCAACACCAATAGGCCAAAGCCCAAAGAGTAAAGTCATGCCAATAGCCGGTACTAATAACTGAGTGAAATTGACTTCTACAGGGTTGTGAAGGTTAAATAACCAGCCGGTAACACTGGCAAATAATAAAATGTTTATGGCTAAAAAGACCGGATGTCTTGTTAAGGTTAAAATATTTTCAAAAGGACTAAAACTAATGCTTTCAGGTACGGGATGATCGGGAAAAACAATGCGTACTAAACTTTTGCCAATCATAAAGACTTGTCCAGAACGAACGATGTGCTGATGGACAGCTGATTTTGTTTTTGAAAACTCATCGTCATAAAAGCTGCCGTTAATAGAGCCTTCATCGTTTAGCAGCCAATGTTCACCATTAAAATTAAGGCTAAGATGTTGGGCACAAATATGTGGGTCCGCCATAATAATATCATTATCATAACCACGACCAATATTGATGTGATTTTGCATAAATTTATGCCGAGCTATTAATTTATGGGCGCGAGTAATTTCTTCTATGATTATTTCCATGAAATAGACTCCATAAATTTCTCTGTAAACTTGAGTGCACTATTTTGCGTAACGCCAGCGACAGTAAAGTGGCTAAGTAAGGCTTGGTCGCCCTTATCAACAGAAATAGCTATATATAAAACGTCAAATAATTTAGGGAAATCTTTGTAGGCACGGGTACAAAAAACTGATTTGTTGGTAATCGCTTGGTTTGATGGTGTAACAATATCGTGCTGACATTGAAACTCAGTAACATCATCTTTACCCGCTTTGTTTCCTGGCATGACTTGCGTTAATTGACGCTCAAATATTTGATAAAACTTAGTGTCGCTAAGTTCTTTTGCTTGCATATAGCGATATTCCATTTCAATAGAGCCGGTGAAAAAATCATTTGAGATGTAAGTGTTTTCATCCAAAGAACAATTAGCAACCACTGCTAGAACAATAGCATCTGCCTTATCAGCGTTTGACTCTCCCCAACAACGAATAAAAGGAATATTAACCACGGGAATTAAACCTTCTCCTAAAGGGCGCATCTGCCATTCGCTATTTAACAAGGTGGTAATTAACTTGTCTTGATTATCGGCAAGTTGTTGTGCCATTTGTGCTGCAATACTTTCAGGATTACCTGTTTTATAACGCTTGTATAAGTTAAGCAGTTTATCGTGTGGTACTAAAAATCCGATTTGATTACCTGAAGTCGCCACATTTATTCCAACAACTTCAGAGTTTTTATTAACGACAGGTCCGCCACTCATCCCAGAGTTCACTGAGCCGGTAAAATGGATGCGGTCGTTAAAAGATTCATTCTTCAAACCATTGTAAGTGCCGGGTACTACTATCATGCCTAAATCGTGCGGGTTACCTAACGAATAAAGCTCTTCGCCTTTTTGGGGAACACGCTTTGCAATTTTAAAGAAAGGCATTTCGCCATCGGTTGTTCTTTTTACCAAGGCTAGATCATTGATAACATCAACACTTTGCAAAGTAAGTGGCGCTTTTTTACCTTGATGATCAAAAATTTCAATCGTGTACTTATTGGGATGACGCGCATAGCCAGAAATAACGTGATAATTGGTTGCAATTAAACCGTCGGCACTAATTTGAAAACCAGAGCCAATTGATGACTTTTCACCGCTGGCGATGTCTATAAGTCTTATTTGATAAAGTGACGGAGCAAGTTGTTTGAATATTTCTTCTGCTTGTTCGGTGGCATAACTTATTGTGCTAACACACAATAAAATTAAGGTAGTTAAACCTTTCATTTATATTCCTTATTTTGAGTCTTAGTTCATTGTGCCATTGTTAGGTTAATTGTCATCTATTATCCCCAAATAAAGTAAATTCTCTTTGTTGTTTGTTAATGTATTGTATAGTTAAGAATAAAATGGATAAAAGGTAGCGTAATGAAAATAGCCAGCATCATGACCAAAGCATTTGTTAGCGTCTCTTTGGACGATACGTTATTGACGATAAAAAATATTTTTGAACATGCTAATTTTCATCATTTACTGGTCGTTGATAATAAACAATTATCAGGGGTTATTTCAGACAGAGATCTTCTCAAAGCACTGAGTCCTAATATCGGCACTGCCGCAGAGCTCCCAAGAGATACAGCAACCTTAAACAAGAAAGCGCATCAAATACTGAATCGCAAATTGGTCACCTTAACGCCTAACGCTAATGTTTTTGATGCCATTGATATTTTTAATCAGACTAAAACGTCATGTATTCCTATTGTTGATGAAAATAGCATTCCCGTTGGCATATTAACTTGGCGAGATATCATGAAAACTTTAGGAGATAAAAATGCAGAGCGCCGTAATTAAGACAATAAGTTATTAACTATTGTCTAAGTTTAAAGCAATTATGTTGCTTAAAGTAACTGCCGTTAATAGGTTAAATTAGTCTGCTTTGAAAATAAGCTAGTTGTGCACTTTTTGCTTTTAACGTTAATCAGCTCTGTAGCTAAGGTTTTTAGTTAAATAACGATTACTCTTCTAAAATGTCTTGTTTGACTTAGGTCAAGTAAGTCATTTTTTATTGCGACATTATGTCGCAGTTCACTGTTTTTACTTTGTTTTTATTGATTATAGCTAACACAATAGTATTAATTCTATTTGGTATACTCAAACAAGTAAGTGAAACAACTATGACGTTTTCAATTAAACCCATTGCTTTAGCAATAAGCTCTTCATTAGTTTTTAGCAGTCTTTTGTCTATTAGTGCTTTTGCTAATAATACGTTTGATTCAACGGCTAACCTCGATGAGATTGAAGTGATCACTATCACTCATCAACGTCACCATCTCGGCATTGAAAATAATGAAAGTTATGCCCAAGGGAAGACTACGGAGCCCGATTTAGCGAGTTGGTTAAAGTCGGTCCCCGGTGCAAATGTCAACAGTAATGGCCCGGTAACGGGTATTGCACAATATCGTGGCCTATATGGCGACCGAATTTCAACCACACTTGATGGACAAGCTGTCATTGGCGCTGGTCCTAATGCTATGGACACACCCTTAAGTTATTCTACGCCATTAATTGTTGAGTCTATGACTGTCTATCGTGGTATCGCCCCGGTTTCTGCCGGCATAAATACCCTGGGTGGTGCTATTGATGTAAAAATGCGTAAAGCAGAAGCCAATAATAGCGAGAAACTCGCGATAAATGGTGATTTACAAGCAGGTGTTCGAAGCAATAATGAAGCGCAAACATTATCATCGGTGGTTAATCTTACCAAAGGTGATATTGCTGGGCTTTTTTATGGCAATGTTCAAGAAGGTGAGAATATGGAAAGTGGCGATGGTAAAATTATATCGCCAACTGATTTTGCTAAACGACAATTTGGCACTGATTTACGTTATTTTGGCGAGAGTAGTGAAACAGGTTTTAGCTACCATTATACAGATACCCAAGATTCGGGTACGCCAGCATTACCTATGGATATAGAATATATTTATAGTCACCGAGCAAGTTTAGACGGTAACTTTACCTGGGCCGATTGGCAAGCAGATTGGTTGTTAGGCTACACCGATGCCGATCATGGTATGACTAACTTTGAAAAGCGATTGAATAATAATCCAGAAAAACATCGTCGTAATAATGCTACGGGTATAACAACTAATTTTAATTTTTCGCTGGGTAAATCTTTTACTTTTGGTGAGTTAGAATTTGGCTTCGATGGTTATCTAGCCAAGCATGACTCTGTGATCACCAATCCAAATAACTCGATGTTTGCCGTGGTAAACTTTAATGATGTCAAAGATGATCGCTTTGGGCTATTTGCACAATGGCAGCAAACCTTTAACAATACCAAAGTTCAGTTAGGCGCCCGTTTAAAAAGAGCTGAATTAGATGCAGGTCAAGTGGCAACATCTATGGCAATGATGATTATGCCGATGGGCTCTGCAATGATGGATAATATGAATTCAGCTATGCCAACGATGGCTGATTTAGCCATAGACTTACGGGATAACTTCAATAACAGTGATCACAGTGTTAATGATACCAATATAGATATCGCATTAAGCACGGAAACTCAATTATCGAAAGATTTATCATTATATATAGGCGTAGGTTTAAAAAATAGAGCGCCTTCATATCAAGAGCTTTACCTCTGGACCCCGATGGAATCAACGGGTGGGCTGGCCGACGGTAACACTTATGTGGGTAATATGGATCTTAACAGTGAGACAGCTTATCAAGCGGATGTCGGTTTTACCTACCAAACTGAAAAAGTTATGATCACACCTCATTTCTTCTATCAAAATATTGATGACTATATTCAAGGTACTCCTTTAGGTATGTTGGATATGTCAGCAAAAATGATGGCCCAAATGATGGCGGGTGATGATAACCCTCTAAAGTTTACTAATGTAGATGCTAAGCTTTATGGTGCTGATGTAAATGGCTATTACACTATAAATGATCAAATACAATTATCAGCCGTGGTCAGTTACGTACGTGGCGAACGTCGTGATATTAATGATAACTTGTATCGTATTGCGCCATTGAATGGTCAGTTAAGTGCCAATTACTTTAGTGAGAATTGGTCTGTAAATATGGTTTTAGTGATGGCCGCCGCACAAAAAGATATTTCATTAACGAATCAGGAACAAACAAGTGCTGGTTATGGTGTGATGAATGTAGACGCTCAATATTACGTCAATAATCAATTAACGCTTCGTTTTGGCGTTGATAATCTACTCAATAAAGAATATCAAAATCACTTAGGTGGCTATAACCGAGTCAAAGGCAGTGATGTAACGTTTATGGACCGTTTACCTGAAGAAGGTACCAGTGCATGGGCAGAAATGACATATAGCTTTTAATCTATAAATCATACTGTCATTAAAATAGTAAATCGCTGACAAGCTATTTGGATTTGTCAGCGATGTTTCATTAGGTAATATTTAATTTTCATAATAACAATACCTCTCTTACCTTTTCGCTATTTTTACGTAAGCTGCGCAGATAAATCCAGTTATATTTTTAATATGATTATATTGAACGCTTGCTAAACTATTAAATTTTAAATCAAATTTATCAGTAGATTAATTTAAGCTGATTTAGATCAATTACGCTGTTATATACGCTTGCTGAAAAGTTAATAGTAAAGTAGAATTAAATGATAATCATTATTATTTGAGTTGTTGTTTATGACCCTTTCACAATTGAGGCGTACCCAACGAGCGGTGATCCGCACGTTGCCAACAAATTTCGATTTGACTTCAAAGTTAATCGAGCAGGGTTTTGCGTTAAAAACTGAGATATCATTAGCCCATAAAGCACCATTTAATGGGCCACTTGCCTTTCATCTCCATGGTACTAAAATTTGCTTAGCACCGAGTATTGCTCAACAAATAGGTATAGAAATCGTCTAATGTCACAAGCTTTACATTTGGCTCTAGTTGGCTTTGCCAATTCAGGAAAAAGCACGTTTTTTAATGCTCTAACGGGCGCGAAACAACAAACAGGAAACTGGACTGGCGTCACTGTAGCGACAAAACAGCAGCGCTTCTCATTTAATAATGAGCAAGTTTTACTTTCAGACTTACCTGGCATTAGTTCTCTCGCCACTCGAACTGAACAAAGTAAAGACCTGACTATTACCCAAGATTTTCTTAAAAATAACGACATTGATTGTTTAATTAATGTCGTCGATGCGACGCAATTAAAGCGTCAGTTGTATTTAACGACTCAGCTACTTGAACTCGGTTTACCGGTATTATTGGTTATCAATAAATCTGATCGAAAAGAAGCGCAAACCGTTGATATAAATATTTTAGCCAAAGAACTTGGCTGTAAAGTTATTATTGCCAACAGCTTAGCTAAAGATACCTTAAAACAAGTTGAACAGGCTTTACTTGAATTACCTAAAGCAAGTGAACGTCCAAAGAAATTAATGTTATCAGCAGATATTGTCAATAAACTCGCTGACAAAAACTCAACTGAGGTGTTAATTGATCTTGAATGTGGCGCTTGTAATGATCAAGGTGGCTGTCAGCAAACCAATACCGATGCTATTAGTATTATGCAGGCGCGTTACGAGTTTATTCAGCAGTTATTGATCGATGTTAAAAAGGGTCTACCGGCTTCCAAAAAAGCACCGGCAATAAGTTTAAGTGACCGCCTTGACCATTTTATCCTTCATCCTTGGTTAGGTGTGCCCGTTTTTCTTAGCATGATGTACTTATTGTTTATGTTTGCAATCAATGTTGGTAGCGCTTTTATCGACTTTTTTGATATTTTAGCCGGCGCTATTTTTGTCGATTACCCGCAAAGATTTTTATCAAGTTATGATTTACCTCAGTGGTTGCTAACCTTAATTGAAGGAGCTGGCTTAGGTATTCAAACGGTCGCTACTTTTATTCCAATCATCGCGTGTTTATTTATTGGTTTATCGATTTTAGAAAGCAGTGGCTACTTAGCGCGTGCAGCGTTTGTGGTTGACAGTGCTATGCAAAAAATTGGTTTACCCGGCAAAGCTTTTGTCCCTTTAATTGTTGGTTTTGGTTGTACGGTTCCTGCTGTAATGTCGGCACGAATTCTTGATAGTGAACGTGAACGTATCACCACCATAATGATGTCACCGTTTATGTCGTGTGGGGCACGTTTACCGGTATATGCTTTATTTGCTGCGGCATTTTTCCCTGATTCTGGGCAAAACTTAGTTTTCTTATTGTACTTAATCGGTATAGCGGCAGCACTATTCACTGGATTTTTATTAAAGCACACGGTATTAATGGGCAAAAATTCTGTCAATATTATGGAATTACCGCTTTATGAAATACCTAAGCTTTCTTATCTCGTGCATCGTGTTTGGCAACGCACTCGGTCTTTTATTTTGGGGGCAGGTAAAACGATTGTCTTAGTGGTTTGTGTACTCAACTTCTTTAACTCATTAGGTACTGATGGTCAGTTTGGTCATCAAGACTCTCAAGAGTCGGTATTAAGTAAAAGTGCTCAGGTTGTTACCCCTTTACTTGCACCTATGGGTATTAAGGAAGATAACTGGCAAGCAAGTGTTGGCATTATTACCGGCTTGTTTGCGAAAGAGGCTTTAGTGGCTACATTTAATAGTCTCTATACCGATGTGAATGCAGAGCCAGAAGCATTAAAGTCAATGGCTGAGTTGTGGACTGACGCGACGGATTCAATAAAAGAAAACTTATTAGGTATTCAAGCTGATGATCCTTTAGGGACTGATATCGGAGATGTTACCAACTTACATACCGCCGCAGAAGAACAAGGCGTTAATGAAGGAACATTCACCGTTATGCAGGCTGCATTTGCCGGTAAAATTGGCGCATTTAGTTACTTGTTATTTATTTTGCTTTATACGCCTTGTGCAGCAGCTATGGGCGCAATAAAGAGTGAAGTTGGCAGTCGTTGGGCTGGATTTGCGGCTTTATGGAGCTTTTCATTGGCTTATTTAGCGGCGACATTTACTTATCAAGTGGCAACCTTTGCTACTAATCCGTTGTCAGCGGGAATTAGCATCACCATTGTCATTGCCATTTTTGCGGCGATATATTATTGGTTAAAGCGTTTCGGTAAAAGTATTTTAACAATCCCAACACAAGTTTCTTATTATTAATTTAAGCTAAGCTCAGCTTTTGCTAAAAAATACCGATAGATTGTTTGTCGGTATTTTTTTAGGCTGAAGCTTCTGCCCATCTTGCTCACTAACCCAAAGTCACTCTTTACTGCTATGCTTAAATTCATTAGACCGTAAATTTAAGCCTTTAATTTATAGAGATAAACGTCAATGAAATCTATGAACCAACAAATGGCTGAGCACTATTTATCAGCTAAACCAGCAAGCTCACTTTATTATCCATTTGGCGATGACGTTAGCGTTTTCAAGGTCAAAAACAAACTGTTTGCAACGATTTCTCATGGTTCAAACGCTAAAAGTGCCAAGGTTGCAGAAGACGCTAAAGGCCACTTTTGGATGAACCTAAAATGTGACCCAGATGAGGCAGAGATATTACGTGATATTTTTCCAGGCATCATTCCCGGCTATCATATGAATAAATCTAATTGGAATACTATTATCTTAGATGGCTCAATTCCTCAGGGCGAGCTAGAGAGAATGATGGATAATTCTTATTTACTAGTGGTCAGTAAAATGACCAAGAAAGATCAGCAGTCAATTCTAATCCAGCTTTAGCCGCTATGGTAATATTGATTATAAACCTAGCTATTCGCTTAAAAGCGTTATCTGTTAATTTAACTGTTTGAACTAATCAATTTACTATGTGCAACCCTTAGCGGTGTGGTTACGCCATTTTGTATATACATACTCTGGGCTTTTTTGATATGAGCAAGGCTACCAGAGGATACACATCTCCACTCATCCATTACATGGAGATGGAGATACCAGACAGTTTTACTCTTCATAGATGTTCCTTAATGGCTGTAGCTGAATACTAGCTAAAGGATAATAGAGAGGAGCATCTTTTGACAAACGAGATATTTTAAGGTGATAGGTTAGTAAAATTCAACTATGAATTTTACTGAAGTTGATCTTTAATCTTCGTATCACCGTAATGATAGCTATACTCAAGTTGGAGAATTATTATGATGAATACATTAACTAACAGTAATCAAGCAACTATACCTACTATTATTGGTGTCGCTGAATCGACTCACTATTTAGTTGGCGCGGTTGATTCTCTCAATAACTTTATTGGTCTAACCCAATCTAGAGATGTTGCTGTGATGGGATCTTTAGTTGAAGCTAAAAATTATCTTCGAGATAATAATATATTTAACGCTGCACTAGAGTATCAAACAGCTTATGATGAAATGTGCGGCACCAGCAGTAGCAGTGGTCGATGCAGCCAAATGATTAAGTTTTAACTGATGAAGGATAGACAATTAACGCTAAGAGATTTTTTAGAAATCTATGACCATATCACCAAAGAGGGTACTAAACTCGATGGTGTTTATCAGTGTTCTGGTATTAAAGCTTGGCATGACTTTGATGGATATACATGTTGGTTAGGTTATAAAGACTTAACAATAACCTTATTATTCCATGGCAGATTTTCGATTGAATATGATAATAAAGTGACGCTTGAATCTTTTCATAAAATAGCTGACGGTTTTACTAAAAAATAATCACCTTTAATGAATATTCCCTAATAAAAACTGCAAATCTCATTGCAGTTTTTTTATTGTTTTTAACTTCAATAGTTAAATCAAAAAGTAACTTGGAATAATTAACTTTTAACGGCCATTACTGTCAGCTACCAATTAATAGACTTGCCCTGCCAATCAAGATAACTCAAGGTATGATCAATAGGAGTATCAGCAACAATAGTTAGCAATTGTTTGGCAACAAATTCACTGGTAAAAAGTTTATCTGCAGGGACATTCTTTTGAAAAGGTTTAGACAACGGCGTATCTGTAGTACCGGGATGAAAAGAAATTAGCTTTATATTCTTTGCTCTTCTTGCCAACTCAATAGATGCAGTTTTAAGCATCATATTTAATGCTGCTTTCGATGCCCTATAGCTATACCACCCGCCTAATTTGTTATCATTTATACTGCCGACCCGGGCACTAAAAACAATAAATTTACAGGGTGACTTCCTTGTCAGTATTGGTGTCAACTTCTGAACCCATAACATTGGGGTTAATGTATTTGCGCTAATAACTTGCTCAAATGCTTGTGCATCGAAGTCTTCTAGACGTTTTTCTGGTTGAAATTTATCACTATGCAGTATGCCGTTACAGACAAAGACTTGGCTTATGGGTAACTCACTATGTGCAACTAATTCTGCTATAGCATTGTCTATTGATTGCGGTTGGTAATCTTTAACCGTAATTTTTTTAGTTTTAAGGCTGTTTTGCTCCTCAACAGTGTCTTTCTCGTCAATGGCTTGTCGACTAATAAGAATAAGGCCAGTATCAGCCAAAGAAGCTACTTGGGTGGCAATTGCTTTGCCAATGTCGCTATTTGCGCCAATGATCAGTGTTAGTTGATTTATCATAACAAGTTCCTGAATTACAGTTTGCTGTTTTTATGCCAAAAACCTTGGCGAGAAGTGCTGAAATTTGATGACGGTATTTAGCCAGTCCTAAGTAAACCCAGTGGCTTAGTGTTTTAAATACTGGCCAATTAAGTGGAGCTACCCAAAAGCCTTTACCAACAAGTGTCCAAGCCCTATGTGTGACTTCTAAACCGAGCAGAACTTTACCATTATAAGTCGCGTGTAATATTTTCATAGCGGCTGAAAAATCAATTGCAGGGTATAGACTTGAAAAATTTTCTTGATGTATATCGACCAAAAGTATGATGTTGTCTTGATCATGCCTTTTTAGGTGGATCATTTCAGTTGCACACATTGGACAGTTGCCATCATAGAATATAGTTAGCATGAATTTTCCTAAAAGTTATTGGGTGGCTACATAAATGAACCACAAATAATAAGCACTGGTATGCAGTGAGAGAACAATAAAAGTTAGCCAAAAACGCATTCTCATGTAAGCCACATCAACATCGTTTATTTGTTCTACCATCGCTAATTTTTTTTCATATAAAAATAAAAACATAAAGCTGAACGACAATACTATCAAGGCCAAATCATCGGGCATCAGTAAAGTGGTAAAAGCGATCAAGCTTAATAAATTACTAATAATTTGCTGTGTTAGCCGAGTATTGTCTTCGGCTTTACGCCACAATGTGCCAGCAATAAAACTGACTATAATAGCGCTATAGGCTATAAAAGCTTGTTGTGCCCACACAGAAGAGTCTTCTAGCACAACACTTAAATATAAAAAACCTGCAAAAGGTAATAGACCAAGATAGCCAAGTAACTGCCAACTTTTCATTTTTGTCCCTAGAGTTCAGTGAAGCTTATTTAGATTTCAAATGAATTACCGTCAAGCGTATGGCCATCAAGTGAAATTTTTCCAGGTTGAGTTTCTGGCTTAGCATAACTCAATCGTGATAAGCGTTGACTGTTGTGGTAGCTATCTAGTCCTGATATGGCAACCGTACCCAATGATTCGATATCAATATAGCCATCGGCTTTAATAGCAACTTCATCACAAAGAATATCAGTGATTTCACCTATTACTAATTGGGTACCATTAAGTTCGATTGGCACTATCTCACGCAGTTTCAAGGCGTACTTTAAGTGACTTTCTTTAACAAAAGGGGCATTGATACCATCAACGTTATAAGGCGTTAAACCAGTTTGCTCAAATTCTGATTGGTCGGCATTATAACGTGCGGATGTTTGATGGGCCGCTTGCCAAAAACTTTCATTAACTTGATTTATGGTGAATTGTTTAGTCTGCAGAATGTTTTCTAAAGTATGACGTTCTACAATGTCTGGGCGAGTAATAAAACCAACTAGAGCAGGCGAAGCACCTAAATGGACAACAGAGCTAAATATCGCTAAATTGTTATGGTTTTGCTTGTTGCGTGTACCAATGAGGTTAGCACTTTTAAATCCGGATAAACTATTGACCAGTTGAGCCCGGTAGCGTGCATCCATCTTTAACAATTGGTCATGGCTCAAGTGTTTCATTTTAGGTTTACCCGATAATATAATTGATGGCTAACTATACGTAGTTTAGGCCAAGGACGATCACCTCGCTGAGATATTTTAATTATTGTACCTAGTTAACAGTAAAGACAAGGCTGCACTTTACTCTTTGTTATAATTAATATTATTTTTAATAACCGTATTATTAAATTAACACTGAATAAATAGAGTTATGATAAATGTATAACAAGCTGTTACTCGGTTAATTTCATCGGAGGTTTAAACCTCATTGCACTTTTAAACGTATACTCGGTATGATAAAAATCCAGTGAGAATTACCCAATGATACAAAGCATTTATAAAGCCTTAATATTAATTTTAGTTTTTCCAGCTTTTTACGTCTTTTCAGAGCAGGGGACAGTCGTATCTGTTGAGCGAAAGAAAGCCGAAGGTTTTTTATACGGCGTAGGTATCAGTGTTAATAAAGAGATATATAAGGGATATAACACCCGAGTAATGCCTTTACCTTTATTGGGATATCAAGGAGAAAACTTATCGGTATTTGGACCATTTATTAATTATAAGTTAATAAATGCGAATCGATTAACTCTCTCCGCAAAATTATCCCCAAGATTCCAAGGGTTTGATGAATCTGATAGTGCTATTTTCGAAGGGATGAGAAAAAGAAAAAGTTCATTTGATGTCGGCTTTGGTGTTGATTATCAACAAAATGATTGGAAAATCGGCTTTTCTTCGATGTTTGATGCACTAAATCGCTCAAATGGTTTTGAGATAAAATCAACGATTGGTCATGTTTTTAGGTATGGGCCAATATTTTTCGAACCCTCAATTTCACTCAGTTTCTTAGATAAACATCATGTTGATTACTATTATGGTGTTTCTAAAGACGAAGTGAATCAAAATAGGGGGGCTTACCTTGGTCATAGTGGCGTTAATAAAAATCTTGGATTTTCAATCGCGACCCCTGTTTTTTTTGGCGGATATACCCGCTTAAATCTTGAATACACTTGGTTTGATAAAAGTATTACTGACAGTCCTCTAGTTGAAGATAAAAGCAGTTTACAGTTGCTTTTAGTGTTTACGAAAAACTTCTAGCAGCACCATCAAGCTATACTAACTCGTAAGCTTTTAATCCTTTTGTTGTAGTAAAACCATATTCACTGAGCCAGCTAATCGCTTTATCTTGATCAGAAAATATTCGCCTCTCAAAGTTACTGCGTGTTTCAATTGCCATTTTATCGAGGTACATTTTTTTCATCATTGATTCATTGGCGACTTGCGCTGATTTTTCTAAACCATTTAAAATACAAAAAGCGGCTAACTCATCAACAACAGGGACAATTTCAGGAACACTTATTTGCCAGTCATCTAAGAAGACTAAATGCGCCCATTTTTGTATTTTTAACAATTTCACTTGCGCTATAAATGCTTGTGAAAAATTTTCCGCACACTCTTTATTCCAGGATCCCGTTAAGCGCGCGATAATTATATTATTGCTCACGTGTAATTTGAATTCACCATGAGGTGCAAAATAATCATGCATTGATAATCCCCCTGTTATTCCAAAGCTAATCTGCAGTTAATACCAAAATTATTTTTAGTATAGCGTTTATTTTTAACTTTTCACTTTATATATTTGATATCCATACTGTTTGATAAGGTGACAAAGTAAGCTCTTGGTTTAACTCTGTTATTTTTACTGCGGTAATAAGTTCAAACCATGATTCGGTAATAATTAAGTTCAGCTCACTCAAGGGTAATACTACCGGTTGATCAGAAATATTACTCACACAAAACATGCTTTGTTTTCGGTCTTTACTTTGTCGCCAAAAACCAAACAATTGCAAACCTAAATGCAGGGTAAATTGCGTTGCGTTAGGATGAAAGGCGGGTTGTTTAATTCTTAACGCCAATAAAGATTTTAATGATGAAAGCACTTTTGCATGGTGTAAGTTACTGTCATTAAGTGCTTCTTCTAAAGCTTCTACATGCCAGCGACGCCTGTTAATTGCACGGTTATGATGGGTATTTGCTAATTTTTGATAATCATTTTGTGTGCCTAGCATGCTGTGAATGTAGATACCTGGTATGCCTTCGAGGGCAAACATAATGGCATGTGCACAAATAAAACGCTCAAAATTCCACTGATCTTTACCTCGCACTGTGCCTTGCATTGCATCATAAAGTGATATGTTCATTTCATAGGCTTTTTGTTGGCCGGTATCTGTAGTGCGCCAAGATATTTTTCCACCGAAATTTTCTACTGCCTGTACTAAATTATCCAGCTCAGCTTCATCTAATAATCCTTCTGCCGGGCGTAAACCAATACCGTCATGTGATGCAATAAAGTTAAAATACATAGTGCCATCTTGCGCAGGAGGCATACTCATTAGCCAGCGTTTAAGGTATAAACAGTTACCCGTTAGCAAGGTATTTAATAACAACGGCGGTAATGAAAAGTTATATATCCCATGGGCTTCATTGGCATTACCAAAATAAGTGAGGTTCTGCGTATTGGGGATATTGGTTTCAGTGATAATAACAGCATCTTGTTTAGCTGACTCAATAAGCGTCCTTAATAACCTGACCACTTCGTGAGTTTGCGGTAAGTTAATACTGGGTGTTCCTACTACTTTCCATAAAAACGCGATGGCATCTAGACGAAATATTTTTACACCCATATCAAGGTATTGTTTAATAATAGAAGCGAAAGCTTTTAAAACTTCAGGATTACGAAAGTCAAAATCAACTTGGTCATGACTGAATGTGCACCAAACAAATTGTTTGCCTTTGCCAGTTTCAATTTCCTTTAAGAGGGGCGATGTCCTTGGTCTCACAACGGCTGACAAGTCATCATCAGCAAGAGCCGTAAAAAAATAATCGCTGCCTTGTCCTTCACCTTTAATGAAATTGTCAAACCATGCACTTCTGCTTGAACAATGATTGATGACGAGATCAGACATTAAACGATAATGTTCACTTATCTGGCCAATATCTTGCCAAGTACCTAACGACTCATTTACCGATGAATAATCGATAACTGAAAAACCATCATCAGAACTATAAGGAAAAAAAGGTAAAATATGCACGCTGTTAATCGTATTGCTAACGTTAGTGTCTAAAAAAGTCTTCAACGTTTTGAGTGGTGCTTCATCAGCCTTAACGATACTATCGCCATAGGTTATCAAGATAATATCTTCTTCTGACCAATGGTTTGAGAAAGGCTTCGCCGCCATTGTTTCTTTAGATAACCCCATAATATCAAGCAAAGATTGGGCAATATCACATACTGGCTTTTCAAGCGGGACATCGTGATAGATAGTCGAAAGCTGCTGAACTAACTTTTCTTTTAAATTACCCTGCAATTTAGGTGTTAACTGATTATCTTGCGTTGGCATGTGGCACCTTTTTTTATAATGCTTGTCTGAATTCTTCGTTATCTAACTCTACCGCTTCTTTTAGTTGCGATAAAATATCAGGTATGGCGCTAACTACTCTATTCCAAGAAGGAATAAAAGGCGTATCCATGGGTTGATCTAAGAAGGTATTGCCCGCGGTTAATATATTCTGTGCGAACATCTCAACTGCTTTTTCTTCATTATGAATATCAAGTTTAAGGCCATTCATCATGGCATCATTTCGATAAGTTTCGACATAATCCAACGCAATACGATAGTAAGTCGCTTTTAATGTTCTGAATTTTTCTGCCGTGAACGTTTCGCCTTGGGTAGCAAGTTTACGAATAAAGGCTTTACTGATATCAATCGACATTTTTGATAAACCACCATCAGTATTATCCAAAGATAAATCTTGATGCTTATGATCGTAGGTCGCCGCAATATCAACTTGGCATAAACGGTTAGGCGAATAGTTGCGATACATTTCTGAGAGCACACCAATTTCAAGGCCCCAATCACTAGGAATACGAATATCGTTTAATACATCTCGACGGAAAGAAAATTCACCGGCTAAAGGATATAAAAAACTGTCCATGTATTCTAAATAGTCACAATGACCGACTGTTTTTTTCAACGCTTTAATTAGCGGTGTTACTAATAGACGGGACACACGGCCATTTATTTTTCCACCGGCAACTCGTGCATAAAAACCTTTAGCAAACTCGTAATTAAACATAGGGTTAGCAACAGGATAAAGTAGTCTATCTAGTAGTTCACGTTCGTAGGTCAAAATATCACAGTCATGTAGGGCAATTGACTCCGCTTTACCTGAAGCTAAAATATAGCCCATGCAATACCAAACATTACGGCCTTTACCCAACTCTTTGGGCGCTAACCCTAGGGCATGTAATTTTGCATCTATCGCTTGTAATCTTGGACCGTCATTCCATAATACTCGGTGATGTTGCGGCAGTTGACCAAAGAAAGTTAAGGCGTGTTTATATTGTTTAAGATCGGCACGGTCAAGACCAATAACTATTTCTGATAAATATTCGACACCTTTAATTTTATTAATAATATCGGGTAAGGCTTTGCCTTCTAATTCAGAAAATAATGAAGGTAAAATAAGCCCTAAAGAGCGCTTTTTAGAGAAGGCTAGTATTTCAGCTGCCATATCTGCTGGTTCACGCTGTGCTAAGTTATGTAGCGTGGTTACTGTACCGTTTTGATAAAAATCAGCCATGGTTTACCTCTTATATAATAGTAGAAGATGAAAGTAGTTGCTTTGCAAGCAGGGTTTGTAGTGCTTGAGCCCAACCCTCAGGACCATAATCTTGCGTACGAGTCGTTTTAAATTGGCGATAGAGTTTGGGGAAGTTATGAACAGGTGAGCGAATTTGTACCGCGATATCTGCGGCTTCTAGCATTGGGCTATCATTTTCACCATCACCCAAGGCAATGGTCAGAATTGCAGGGTTATTAAAATTTTCTCGATATTGCTCTGTTAGCCAAATTAGGGCTTGGCCTTTATCGCAGTAGCCACCGACATGAATGAACCGACCACCTTGAACAACATTGGCTCCTAGATCAATAAGATGCTCTATAAAGCTATTTTTGCTGACCTCATCACCGAACCATTGAATGGGTTCACCATATTGTCTTTGTTGAGCGCGCTTAGCTTCTGTTAACGACAGCCCTGTTATTTCGGTAAGGTCAGCAGCAGACATAGTGGAAAAACCTTGATAATACTTTTTAAATTCATCAGTTTTTTCAGCTAATAAAGTTAACCAATGCTGCCTAGGTAAACAGAAAGATTTTACCCAATAGTCTCCAACAATTTCAGTGTCAGCAGGTTGTGCTGAAAAAGTAGCTATAGGTATATAAATAGCGGCACCATTTTCAATAATAAAGGGGGTATCTAGTTTGAGTTCACGATGAATAATGGCTAATTCAGCTAGGGTTTTACTGGTATTTAAAATAACCGGAATATTTGCACATTTTAATTGCGCAAGTGTTTTATCTGCGGGCCTTGATTGATAAGTGAAGTGATCGAGTAAGGTTCCATCTAAGTCACTAAAAACAAGTGTTCTTAATGAGCTCATCGTACTTCCTTTAGAGGCACATCTTTGATTTGGCGAGCATAATCTAAGTAAAATATTGCGTCAGCAGATTGTGCGATAGTCGTGCAGCTCTGTACGCTAAGTCTCTGGAAATATTGGGTGAAGTTTAATATTTCTGCAGGAGACATAACCTTTGAATTAGCTAAATCGATGTTTCTAGCTTGTAATTTTTGCTCTTGCTCTAATCGCCATTTATAAACACAGTCAAATGATGGTGCTTGCAGTGCTAACCAAAAGTCCATGCTTTTGTACAAGGGAACATAAGCTTCGCTCAGTTGTTGATTAACGTAATTTCGCCACTCACCTTTAGCGTCATACTGCAATTCAAGTTCATTAATAGCTGACCTTAGCTGTTCTTCAGTTTGAGGCTTTACCCCCCAACACCATCCTTCTAATAAAATAATATCTATTGGTTTATCAACCACAGTCCACTGCTCTTTTGGATAGGGTTCATCGGTAGCCTTATTGAATCTAGGGATAGAAAACCCGGTTTTTTTGGCTTTTAATTGTAAAAGTACGTGCTCAAGAGTCGCCATATCATGGGTACCTGGCACACCTCTGGTCGCTAATAAGGGGTGAATGTTTTCTGCAAGCTGCTGACGTTTTTCACCTGTTAGGTAAAAATCATCTAAAGACATTACCACCACATTAAGAGGGTATTGTGTTGTTAAATATTCAGCGAGAAAATCTGTTAATGTAGACTTTCCACTACCTTGGCAGCCATTGATACCAACAAAATACGGTGTGTTGTTTTTTTTGAATTGCCCTAATATCCGCTCAGCAAGTGGTTGATAATGCAGTCTAACGGTGTCGCTGAATTCATCAGGTAGTTTGTGTTGTTCAATAAAAGCAGAGAGCATAATTTTCACTATAGATAACGATTCATTATCATTAGAGCATCAAGTCTTATGCCAGATCATTAGTAAACAGTGTTTTGCTACTAATTCATTGTAATAAAGGGTTTTTATTTGAGGTTAGTGGGTTTTTGAAATAATGAGTAACCGAGAAAATTGCACTGATGTGATTAAGCGCCCCGTTTTGGTGCGGTAAAAATCAAGGGTGAAGTGGTGAGTTAATATGTCGTGCTTCATGTCGTGCTTCAAAATACTTTGACGACAACGTTGAAGGAAATAAAGAAGCATAGGTATATAAATAGATAAGACTAAACGTTGGGTAAATAGCTAAAATTGGCAAAAGACAGTAACGGTTAATTACTGTCTCTTGCACAAGTCTCAACAAAGTTACACTAGCTCGATGGCGTTAACTTATCTCTCAACTCATTAAGCGCTGCAACTGAAAAACCGTCATCATAAAAATAAACAATGATGCCATTTTTATCTAACAGTAATACTCGCGCGTTATTAGGGCTTTCATTTCCAGTGAAAGCTTGAACTTTATCACCGTCTTCATAAATTGTAATCACCCCTTTCCAAAGAGGTTTTGGAATACCAGCACGCATACCATTGTCGATAAAAGTACTAAACATTTTTGGGAACAATCCCTGAATAGTCGGGAGCTCATAGACATCGACTTTAGTTTCAGTCATATCTAAACCGATTAACCATCTATCGATATCGAACTGTGAATTCTGTTTGTAGCCTACTAATAATAAAGTAAATTCTTTGTTGAAATCGGCTGGAATATTGACTGTGTTTTCTTCTAATGTTTGTCCGGTAACCGCTGGAAAAGCTTTACCTGTGACTGATTGATTTGTATATTTTGTGCTACAACCTGAGGCAAGGCTGATAAACAATATCAATAAAAAAATGCGCATATATTTTTACTCGTTGGTTATTATTTTAAATTAAATCTAACACTACATACGTTAGAGTATTAATTTTAGCTCATTTTTAGTGATTTTGATCTTAACAAGTTTATTTTGCGTATTTAAAAGGCGATATAGAATACTTAAGTGGAATTTATTGATGCGATTTATTTTAATTTTATGTTTGTTTTTCAGTGCTTATGCCAGTGGTAACAATATTAATAACCAGGCCAATGATAATTCAAGTGGCAATAAGAAGGCTTATATGATTGATTTTTCAAAACAAGAAAACGGACGCTGGCGGATAACCAATGATGGCGTTATGGGCGGCTTATCAAACGGGGAAATGATATTTGCTCAAGATCATGGCATTTTTAGCGGTAGCATCTCTCTAGACAATAATGGCGGCTTTAGTTCGGTTTTTCGTGCTGTCGATAATCTTCCACAATCTTATAAGACACTTGTTATTAACACCGAAGGTGACGGGCAAGCCTATCAATTAAGGCTAATTATTTATGTAAATGGCTACCGGTTAGCTTATAAACATGACTTTAAAACCGTCGCTAATAAGCGTGAAAATCATATCTTCGAGCTTGCAGACTTTAAAGCAACTTTTCGTGGAAGGGCTATACCAAATGCGCCTTTACTTAACTCAGAAGATATTAAAGAAGTCGGATTTTTAATGACTAAAAAAGTCCCTGGGCAATTTTCATTATCGATATTTACACTGTCTTTTTTGAAACAATAACTTATACACTAAGGTAAAGATGAATAAAATTAATCCCAAAGCCCTCATCAATAGTAAGTGGACTAAAGTTGATATTACCAATAAAGAAAAACACTTTATTATCACTAAGGTGGAGTTTGACGAAGAACAAAAAGTAATTGCCTGTGTTATCGAAGCGGTGATGACTCATAATGAATACACCATAGATTGGCGGGATCTAAAAGTCAGTGATCAATGGCGGGTCGGCTGGAAATAAATTTACAATTAAGTCACTATGAGCCGATTTGAGTGTTTGCTTATCGCTAAAAAATTCATAGGCTAAGTGAGTTTTTATAGTCAATGTTATAAAATAAATTTACGAATCGATTTTTTAATTAATTGACTCCTTTGAGTGTCAAACGAATGTTTGTTTTGGCAAAGATATAAGGTTTCACTGACCGGTATCTCCAATGTGTGTACTTTTATCAGGTTTTGCTCAGGGAAAGCGTTTACCGCATGTAGGGGTAATACGGTAAAACCTAATCCTTGGCTAACGGGCAATAAAATCAAACTTATTTGATTAGAAAATCCTTTGTGCTTAAATTGACTTGTATGTTCAAATTCAAGGTAATTTTTACTCAATAATTGTTGTGCATGATGTTCTGAGTCAGGGTGGCTGATAAAACCTATAGAAGTAAGCACTTGCCAGTTGATACTTGTGATATCACTTGACGTCACTAAAACCAAAGGCTCAATGGCTATTTTTTTGTAGGCTAACTGTGGGCTCCTATTTAACTCAGTGAGTATCCCCAGGTCAATTTTTCGCTCAATTAAATTTTGCTCTATATTTTTATTGGGTGCAAAGGTGTAATCGATAATAAGCGCCGGATAGCGTTGCTGCATATCAAGCATCTTTGGGTATAGTTTTAAGCCGACACTGCCAGGTGTACTTATTTTAATGACACCGATAAAAGCATCATCTTGTTTAATTGAAGCTTCGATATCAGCAGATGTGTCTAATAAATCTTGTCCTTGTTGGCGTAATTTAATACCCGCATCGGTCAATGAGAAAGACTTACCCTCCCGCGTTAATAATAAAATGTCCAACTGCGCTTCAAGTTTTTTTATATGCTGGCTTACGCCTGATTGCGTCATAAAAAGAATTTCTGCTGTTTGGGTAAAATGTCCAACGTCAGCAAGCGTGCAAAATGTTTTTAACCAAATAAGATTTATCATAACAAAATGTACTCATTTATATTACAAATGATAATTTTATATACTTTATAAAGTTCACTATACTTTGTCTATCAAATTTAACGAGGTAATAAAAATGAGTAAAGCATATCCAAGAACTTTTTCCCATATCGGTATTTCAGTCCCTAATTTAGAGGCTGCTGTTGAATTTTATACTGGCGTTTTAGGTTGGTATGAAATAATGAAACCAACAGAAATCATTGAAGATGATAGCCCCATTGGCGCTATGTGTACCGACGTATTTGGTGCTAATTGGGGTAAATTTAAAATAGCCCACATGTCGACAGGCGACCGTATCGGCGTTGAGCTATTCGAATTTGCTAATCAAGAAAATCCAGAAGACAACTTTGAATACTGGAAAACAGGCGTGTTTCATTTTTGTGTGCAAGATCCTAATCTTGAAGAACTGGTGGAAAAAATTGTCGAAGCAGGTGGTAAAAAACGTATGGCAGAGCCGCGTTACTACTATCCCGGTGAAAAGCCCTATCGTATGATTTACATGGAAGACCCTTTTGGTAATATATTAGAAATCTACAGCCACAGCTATGAATTAACCTATGCGGCCGGCGCTTACTAATTTAAAGTCATAGCTTATTAACACTGATGATTTAATAACCCAATAGAAAGTCATTTTCTCTTGGGTTATATCAAGATAACTTTAGCGGTTAAACCTATCTCCTGTCTCTGCACTATGCAAGCTTACCCACTGAATAAATATTGGCTAAATAACGATTATGTCGCAAGCATAATGCCTATTATTAATTTTCAACTACAATTAAACTTTCTGTAATATCATCAACAGTTAAGGTTTATTAGTGAGTAAAAAGAAACCATTACCCGTTACTTCAACGTCAAAGGATAATTTATCCGTAGACGTTAAGATGTTAACGGAAGTGTTAAACAACGTTGGCACTTGTATATTCACTAAAGATATTCATGGTTGCTATACCTATGTAAACCAGGCTGTACTGGATTTATTTAATATTAACTCAACAGATATCATTGGCTTTGATGATAGTCATTTCTTTGATTTAGCGTTATCTCAGCAACTAAAAGAAAATGATCGAAAGGTTATTAAAGAGGCTATAACTGTAGAAAATGAAGAAACAAACTTCATCAAATCCCTACAAGAAACCCGGATATATAAAACGGTTAAAAAACCCTTGTTCGATGATGCTAACAATGTCATCGGTATTTGTGGTGTATCAACAGATATAACAGCAGAAAAAAAGCTCCAAAAAATAATTAAAGCACAGAAAAAATTACTTCATACGGTACTTGATAATGTTGATGCTTATATTTACATGAAAGATAATGAGCGAACATTTAAATATGTAAACAGTAAAGTTGCTGAATTATTTGGTACGTCAGCAGAAAATATTATTGGTAAGAAAGACACTGAGGTTTTACCACTTGATGTTGCTGAGCATTTTAACCAATCTGATCAAAAAGTTTTTGATACGGGCGAAAAACAAACCATAGAAGAAACCTCAGCAGATGAACAAGGTAATGTACGTTACTATATTAGTACAAAAATTCCTTATCAACACCAAGGTGAACTTCCAACGTTAATTGGATTTTCTACCGACGTCAGTGAATTGTATGCGTTAAAAGAAGAATTTAGAAAACAAGCAAATACCGATTCATTAACTAAGCTGTATAACCGCCGCTATTTTATTGATCATGCTGAACGAGAGTTTCATCGTGCTAAAAGGCACCTTCGCATTCTATCCTTGATTGCTATTGATATTGACCACTTTAAAGATATCAATGATAGCTACGGTCATCCAATAGGGGATAAGGTGCTAATGTCAGTGGCTCAATGTTTACTTCCTTGTCTTCGACAAGAAGATATTTTAGCCCGTATTGGCGGTGAAGAATTTTCAATATTGCTCCCTGAAACTACATTGCAGTCAGCAAAGGTTGTCGCAGAGCGTATTCGACTTAATCAAAGTAATCTAATTATAAAAGGTGAGTGGCAGGGCGAAATTAAAGTAACTGTTAGTATCGGTGTTACTTGTATAAGATTTGCAGATGATAACTTTGATGATTTCTTTACCCGCGCTGACCGAGCATTATATCAAGCGAAAGACTTGGGTCGTGATCAGGTTTTTTGTTGGTAAATATTATTGCTCGAAATAATTCGCTCAACGCCTTAAGATAAAAACTGACTGTGAATTTCGCTATCAAATAAATTCTTAATCAGTAAGGCAAATTCTTTAATGAATGTTTTTTGCTCGTTAGTGACTTTGTTGTTAATAACGCCAGAAAGAATCTCTTCTAAATCATAAACAATAGCATCAACTTCTCGAATAATAGTATTGCGCTGATTAAAAGACAACGCTTCGTTCTGGCTGCAAATACTGATGATTTGTTCACTTAATTCTTGTTCAATAACGCTCATAACGGTATCTGAATCAGCACTTACTGAGGAGGAGTTTTCAAATAAACTGAAATGCTCAGTCAAGTATTCAATAATATGGATGTAACCTTCAGTATCTGTAACCATTAAAAATGTAACCTTTATAAAAAAATATACCATACCTCTTATGTAGGCGTTTGATCAAGGTTGGTCACTGCTATTTTTTCGTTATTTATAAAAACAATTTAGATTGAAATATGTCTATTAATTAGTCTTTTTTTTTATTGAAAAAGATATATTGTTGCAAACATTACTGTACGAATAAATAGACATTTATATAAATATCAGGTGGTTAGCTTCGTCTGTAAAAGTTCAAAATAACTTTGACCTAAAGGCTTGTAATATCTCCATATTCAGGCAGTATCAAGGGGTTGTTAATTAAACGAACGATTTGTTTAAAAGTTAACCTCATGATTTTAAATAATTAAAATTATAAGTTCAGGGAGAAATACTAATAATGAAAAATTCTAATTTAAAGCGAAACTTTAAACGCTCAATTGCAGCTATCGCTGTAACGACTGTTCTAGGTATGAGTACAGCATTTGCAGATACCGGTGGTCTAAAATTCCAAGTAACTGATGCAGAGGGTAAACCTGTAGCGGGTGCCGTTGTAAATGTAAGCACTTCTGAAAGTTTAGTTAGCCGCAAAGGCGTAACTGATAAAAATGGTTACTTAAGATTATCAGGTTTAGACCCATCAACTAAATATGAAGTTGAAATAACAGGTAATGGTTTTGAACCTTTTTCACGTGATAAAGTGCGTGTAGTGTCAGGTAAAAGCTTTGATGTAAATTACATCTTATCTGGTATTGGGGATAATATCGAAGTGATTTCAGTGAGAGGCTCTGTTGCAACCATTGATACTAGCTCAACGACATCAGGTATTGATTTAACTTTAGAGATGCTTGAATCTTTGCCTACTGCGCGTAATTATCAAGCATACTTACAATTAGCACCAGGTACTAAACCTTCTACAGGTGGAAACCCTTCCTCTAAATCAGGTGTTAACTATAGTGATAGTGGTGGCAGTGTAGGGGTATCTACAGATAACGTTTATTATATTGATAATATTAATGTTACCGATAATAACACAGGTACATTTGGTGCAAACTTTAACTCCGAAATTATTCAAGAACAACAAATACTGACGGGTGGTATTCCTGCTGAGTTTGCCGGTGGTGCAGGTTTAGTCTCTCGCGTTATTACTAAGTCAGGCAGTAATGAATTTCATGGTTCTGTTAACTACTACCTGCAAAATGATGGCTTAGTTGCTGATAACAAAAATGAAGATGCAAATAGTTTTTCAACCTTTGATACGGCTTTTACGCTTGGTGGTCCAATCATCAAAGATGAATTATGGTTCTTTACTTCTTATCAAGTCAAAGACCTTGAAGAAGATGTTGCTGATCCAGAAACGGGTGCACTACAACGCACGATTACTAATGAAGCTGATTTAGGTTTTGCTAAATTAACTTGGCAAGCAACTCAAAATGATCGTTTTGTTGTTTCGTACTTTAACGATCCAACAGAAATAAGTGGTTCAGCTGATGCGTCACTCTTTAATAATCGAGATAGAGCTCGAAAACAAGGTGGTGATAATCTGCATTTTGAATACTCTCATACATGGGATGATTTAATTGTTACTGCAGAATATGCTTCACATGAAGGAGAGCTGTCTAGTTTAGCCGCAGACCAATCTTCAAGAAATGATGTGGCTTATTTAGGGGGTAACCCTACGGGTCGTGATCTTTCACTCGGTGGACTCGGTTCTGACTCTATTACCAGTCGTGATGGCACTGAAATGAAAATTACTGCCGAATATTATTTAGATACGAGTGATTTTGGCTCTCATGTTATTAAAACCGGTTACTCACAAACTAAAAGTACCTTTAAAACCAGCCTAGAATATACTGGTGACGGCGCGCAATACACATCAATTCCAGGTCAAAATTCAGGTGCAACTTTTGGTAGCTATGTTAGCGATAGCTGGACAGGAACTACCGATATTTCTGATTCAGACAGTGACGTAGATGGCATTCTAGATGCGATGGTAGCAACTGATAGCGCATACTATTTAGGCCTGTTAGATTCTGATAATGATGGTGCAATTAGTCGTGCAGAATTAGATGAGATGACTTTTAATAGTTCTACGGGTAATCCAAATGGTTTAAATAATGTTTATCGCATTAATATGACCCAAACAGCTCCGGTTGAAATGTCAATTGAAGGTCAAGTATTCTTTATTCAAGATGAATGGAGCAATGATGATGGTATTTCGGTGAATATTGGCATACGTTCGGAAAAATATGAGCATATTTCATCTGCAGGCGATACGATTCAAACGTTCGACTGGGAAATTGCTCCTCGCTTAAGTGCTGCATGGGACATTAATAACGATGGGGAAAGTAAAGTCTTTGCTTTTGTTGGTCGCTACTATGATCCGATTCGTACCGACATGACAAGTTTTGCGGGTAATCTGACGGGCCCTGTTCGTGAAGAGCAAGTTTTTGCTGGTGACCGCTGGCTAACATTCCGTACACGTGGTGGTCAAAAGGGTGGTCAAGATGCCTTTTTCGCTCCCAGTATTAAAACGCCCTACACGGACGAGTTATTAATTGGTTATACGCAAGCCTTATCTGACGATATGAGTATTGATCTTACTTACACTAAGCGTGTAACCAAAGATATCATGGAAGATTATGACCTAGGAACTTTCTCAGATCCAAATAATGAAGCATTAGTAAATTCACCCTTTTACTTACCTTATTCATACTTTGGATATTCAGAAGCGCCTGAATCAAACTTTGTTATCGGCACACTGTCTGGTGCAAAACGTGAATATCAAGGTCTTGAGGCAACTTTCCGTAAACGCCGTACAGACAATTGGTCAATGCTTGCGTCCTTTACTTATAACGATGCGCAAGGTAATTCAAACTCAGATGGCAACGCTGATTACCAAGGTGATGTATTAGAGTTAGATCCAGCCGCACCTAATATGTGGGGTGATCAACCGGGTAATATTAAATACTTAGCGAAACTGGCAGGTAGTTATTATTTTGACAATGGCATTGAAGTTGGTGCTGTTTACAACTGGAACTCGGGGACACTTTATAGTACTAACTACGCTCGCGGTAGTCGTCACTTCCCGTTACGTGAAGATAATGCTTATGATTTTGGCGGTATTTCTTCACGTTGGGTTCAAGATGGTGTGGTCGCAGCTAACACTAGTGCTTCCTATGGTACTTTAGATCTTCGTGTTAAATATGTTTATGATTTTGATGAATACAAAGCAGAATTTTTTGTAGATATGTTTAATGTCTTGGATGATCAAGCAGGTGTACGTGAACAAGATCTTAAAGCGGGTGACGGTATTTATGCCTTTGGTGAAGCTATTGAATGGGTTCAACCTAGAAGACTATACTTAGGTGCGCGTCTTTCTTTCTAATTAAATGATAACTTAATAAAAATGCCAGCATCTTGCTGGCATTTTTTTTATATATCTAGATACCTCAGTTATTAACTAGGTTTATTTCATGCGTTAACTGTCGTCGCGTAGAACCTTGGCTGCTTGCTCATCTAAACTGATCATTATTTTTCTACTCAACACTTTGCCTAAACATTAACGAAAATTCCCCCTTAACTTTTTAACGGGCCATGTAAATATGGGGATAAATCAAACATTGGCATTATTTCTGGGCGAGGTAAATCGTTATATTTTTTAAATCGCTCAGCCACAGAGCTGCAGTTAAATTGATCTGCATTATATAAAGTAGAACTCATTGTAGCCCCATCAAGTGATTTATAGCTTAATTTGATTACTGATATTTGGAATATTTCAATTAATACGGATATTTTGTATAAAATATTTTTACAAAAAAGTTACAAAAAGGCTTTTTTTTTCTTTGTAGCGTCTATAAATCGATACATATTTGGATATGGTTTGTTTAATAGGTTGATTATTTCATTGATTAACAGTTGGTTAGGTACTAATAAAAAAGTTCAAAAACATTTTTGTAATAGGGGTTGTAATATTTCTATATTCAGGCAGAATTAATGGATATTGTTACCTAATGTAACAATTTGTTGAAATATTCAAAGAATTTAAAACAATAAATATTTAAACTAATAAGTCCAGAGAGAAACACTAATATGAAAAATTCTAATTTAAAGCGTAGCTTTAAACAATCAATTACTGCTGTAGCAGTAGCGATGTCATTGAGTGCAGCAATGCCTGCAATGGCAAATAACACAACAGGTTATATTACTGGTAGTTCTATTAGCCAAAGTGGTCAAGTTCTTGGTTCAGTTACAATTAAAATTGTAAACAAAGAAACTGGTTTAACCCGCTCTGTTGTTTCTGATAGCGAAGGTTCTTTCCGCTTCCCGCTTCTTCCTCCTGGAATGTATGACATTACAGCAATGAAAGATGGCTTCCAAATCACAGCTCAAAAAGATGTTAAAGTTGGTATGGGCGGTAAAGTTAGCCTTAACATGACTCTAGCTGCTGATGATATTGAGCGCATTGAAGTTACTGGTTCAGCTATTGCTATGGTTGATATCACAAGTTCAAGTACAGGTATCGTTGTTGATACTTTAACTCTTGATAGAGTACCTGTTGCACGTGATTTCACTGGTGTTGCTTTATTAGCACCGGGCACAACTAAAGGTGATTCTGCTTTTGGTAACAACCCATCTATTGGTGGTGCATCTGTAGCTGAAAATGCTTACTACGTGAATGGTCTTAACATTACTAACTTCCGTACAGGTGTTGGTTCTAGTCAACCACCATTTGAAATGTATGATACATTTGAAGTTAAAACTGGTGGTTACTCGGCTGAATTTGGTCGTGCTACTGGTGGCGTAATTAACGCAAAAACTAAAAGTGGTTCAAACGAATTTAAATCTGGCGTAAATGTTTACTACGAACCAGATGCTTTAAGAGAAGATAAGCAATCACAAAAACGTGATGACGGTACTTTACGTATTGATAACACTGGCGATGAGAATGACTTCTACGAAGTTAACTTATGGGCAAGTGGCGCTATCATCGAAGATACTCTTTTCTATTACGCACTATACAGCCCGCGTAGCGATGAATTTGAATACAACGGTGGACAAGCTTCTACTCCAGAAGGTATTGCACAAAGCTTATACTCACAAAAAGATGATGATTCTTTCTGGGGTGCAAAAGTAGATTGGTATATTACTGAAAACAATATCCTTGAAATCTCAGCTTTCTCTGATCAAAGTACTACAACTACATTGAGAACTGATTATATTGGTTCTACTGGTGCTGAACCAAAAGAAAGTTTTGAGGACAATGGTGGTTTGAACTACACAGCTAAATTAACGTCTATTATTACTGACGATTTTTCAGTATCAGTTCAATACGGTATCAATGAAACAGACCGTACAGCTGGTAGTGTTTTAGATGCTAACCCAGCTATTTACCGTAACTTTACTAGAACAGGAGCGTTTGTTCCTGGTGGTAACTTTGCTAACTTTAGCATTGGTGAAGGTGATGATCAGCGTCAAGTTGTTCGTATCGATGCTGATTGGTACTTAGGTGATCATGAAATACGTTTTGGTGTTGATAAAGAATCACTAACGGCAAACCAACAAACAATTAACTCTGGTGGCGCTTACTACTTATACGTAATCGGTGAAGATGATACTACGATTGATTATGTGCGTCACCGTACATACAGCAGCGGTGGTTCTTTTGAATCAGAAAACTTTGCATACTACATTCAAGATCAATGGCAAGCTACAGACGATCTAGTTATTAATGCTGGTATTCGTAACGATTCATTTGAAAACAAGAATGGTATTGGTGAATCTTTCATTAAACTTGAAAACCAATGGGCATTACGTTTAGGCGCAGTATACGATGTTATGGGCGATGGCGAGTCTAAAATATGGGCAAGCTACGGTCGTTACTATCTTCCAATCGCTGCTAACACTAACATTCGTTTAGCCGGTGCTGAAACTTATACTCAAGATTACTACAACTACGACGGTATGAGCAGCGACGGGTTAGAAGTTCCTAATCTAACTGGTGGTACTTACGATGGTCGTCCTAGAGATGTATTCTCAAACGGTGATGTTCCAGAAGCAGGCGCAATTGTTGATTCAAGCATCGACCCTATGTATTCAGATGAATTCATTGCCGGTTACCAGTTCCAGTTAAATGACGAATGGAGCATGGCAGTTCAAGGTACTTACCGTGAGCTAGCAACAACTATTGAAGATGTTGCAATCGATTATGGTTTTAATGAATATGTTAATCGTGAATTCGGTTCAGCTTGTACTGAATGTACAGGTTTCCATTATTATGTACTAACTAATCCTGGTACAGATATCACTGTAACTACTGACCCTGATGATAATCAAGTAGATGCAAATGGTGATTACTTCAATGGTCCTTTAGCTAATCAAGAATACACTATTCCTGCATCTGACTTAAACTACCCTGAAGCTATCCGTAAATATGCTGCTGTTGACGTAACTGTTAACAAAGAGTGGGATGGCAAATGGATGTTAACTGGTACTTACACTTGGTCTCATAGCTGGGGTAACAACGAAGGTTTAGTTCGTTCAGACAACGGTCA
This sequence comes from Colwellia sp. BRX8-9, assembly GCF_014077245.1. Lineage (NCBI taxonomy): Bacteria > Pseudomonadati > Pseudomonadota > Gammaproteobacteria > Alteromonadales > Colwelliaceae > Colwellia > Colwellia sp. BRX8-9. The sequence continues at coordinate 40,266 of NZ_JACGVN010000020.1, read as the reverse complement.
AGATGACGCTGGTTTAACAACTAACTTTGACCAACCTGGTTTATTAGATGGTGGTGATGGTAACTTACCAAATGACCGTCGTCATTCAGTTAAAGTATTTGGTTCTTACCAAGTTACTGATGACTTGAATATTGGTGCAAACTTCTCATGGCAAGCAGGTAAGCCAAGAAGTGCATTTGGTATTCACCCAACTGATATATTTGCTCAGGCATATGGTTCAGAGTCTTTCTACAAAGGCGGTCAATTAGCTAAACGTGGTTCAGAAGGTACAACAGATTCTCTTTGGAACCTTGATTTAACGGCTAGTTACGACATTGAATTTGAAGACTTTGACTTAAATCTTCGTGCAGATGTTTTCAACGTATTTAACAATGATACAGCATCTGAATTCGACGAGATTTATGATGATGAATCTAGAACTGATTTTAATGAAGACGGTTCAGGTAACTACTTTGTTAGCCCAACTTACGGCTTAGCACAGAACTGGCAGACTCCACGTTATGTTCGTTTAAGCGCTTCAATCCGCTTCTAAAAATTGTTTAAATAATAATTTAGTTGTTAAAAAACCCGCTACTTAGCGGGTTTTTTTATGGTTAATATTTAACAAGCGATATTTATTGTTCACTGAACTTTAACGTTTGCTGTATTTATATAAGGGTAAATGCCATACATTAAGAATTAGAGGGCGTTAAATGAAACGCTTATCTATAAATAGCTGTGTATGCATAGTAAGGGTTGATCCCTTTCAGTCATCAGCGATGCTTTAAATACTGGTCACATGAAAGACTAATTATAATATCGGAAAAGGATAAGTTCTTATTCGAACAAAAGGCTCCGAAATAAGTACCCAAATAGAAAGACTGAACATCAACAAAAGGTTTTTGTTATTTCTAATCGACAATGCAACTAATATCAGTGGAATGAAAGAGGGGGGAACTATGCGATGCAAAGTAATATCAATGTTGTAAAAGTTTAGCGAACAGAGCTTTATTTCTGCTCGCTATAATCTAGCCCATTGATGGGGTGTCGAACAACAATTATGCTGCTACGTTGGTACTTTCAAATATCTTATCTGCAGAAGCCGCAACAAAACCAGCATATAGCTCGCCAGTATCTAATGGGTATCGCTTAGCAAATTCATAAAAACAGCTAGGGATTTCTGCTTCTCCATCTGAGAATTTAACAATAGCTTTATCTGCCATGGTTGACGATTGTTCAAGTTTAACGATTGAGTCGCCTTTGATTTCACCGCCGGTAGTGTTTAATAAAAACCCACCTGCTTTAACGGCGCTATTTACCTCTTCAATAGTCGAAAAGTTATCTAGGTGATTGATACTGACAGTAAAGTGGTTTGCACGGTAACCCCAAGCAGCCACCCAAGCGGCATATTCACTTTCTGCCAACAAGGTTTGGTACTCTGCTTTACTTACTTGCCAATGCGTACCTGAATACAAGAAACTACTCTGTGCAACCTTCTCATCGTCTATAGCACTAACCATTTTTTCGATAATGTTTTGAACATTAACTGAGAATTCTTTGACGCGTAATTCACTGATAAAAACTTTTGGCAAGCTCGCATCACTGTGTTCAAAATGTTTTGCATTAAGTTTTTTGCTTGAAAAGTCATATTCACCAGAATATTTATAACCTAGCGCTATTAAGATCGCGGCTAATTTATCTAAATTTACCTTCGCACTATCAAAGGTTCGATAAGCAACATGATCGTTGATTAAATCGCCTCCTGAGCTGAGTAAATGATGAATTTTATCGGCAGAAGGCGTAACTTCAATATAGTTTTGCCAAATGTTAGTAAACAAGTCAGTAACTTGCTGGTGTTGAATTGAATTAATATTTGTCATGTAAATATCCGTAGTAGGAGTAGGTAAAATTAGTGGCTAATGAATAGTTAAAGAGAGGCGTTCATTTTAAAAGGATTTATGAGAATGCGTGTCACTGCTAACTATTCAGGCTGAATGGCTAGATTTGATCTATATTCTTAAAAAAGCTGGGACGAAGCCCAGCTTTGATTATTAACTTATTAGCGTACATTACTGTAAGTGTGCCTAAATACTCAAGCCTGGGCTTAATGTTGCTGGTAATGACACTTTAGGTGCTTCAACAGAGGCTACTGGGTAAGCACAGTAATCAGCTGCATAGAATGCACTTGCTCTATGGTTACCACTTGCGCCAATACCACCAAATGGAGCCGCACTACTTGCGCCTGTAATTGGTTTATTCCAATTAACAATACCTGCACGTATTCTACGGAAGAAGTGGTTGTATAAATCTTCGCTGTCACTTAATAGGCCAGCAGACAAACCAAATGAAGTGTTGTTTGCTTCATTGATCGCCGCGTCGAAATCTGTGTAACGGTATACTTTTAATAATGGACCAAAATGCTCATCATCAGGCATAGCTTTAATCGATGTTACATCAACAATACCCGGAGAAATAAAACCAGTACCTGCTTCTAAATGCTTCATTTCAACTAATGATTGTGCACCTAAATCTAGTAACTGTTGCTGTGCAGCAACAAGACTTAACGCTGCTTTTTCAGAAATCATTGAACCGATAAAAGGTTGTTCTTCATCGTCAAAATAACCTATTTTAATCGCTTTTGTCGCTTCAATAAGCTTAGCGATAATAGCATCACCTTGTTCGCCTGCTTCAATAAATAAGCGTCTTGAACAGGTACAACGCTGTCCTGTAGTAACAAAGGCTGATTGAATAATATCATGCACTACCGCTTTAACATCGCTAATATCTTTAACGATTAGTGGGTTATTTCCACCCATTTCTAAAGCTAAAATCTTACCCGGTTGGCCGCCAAATTGTTCATGTAATAAATGGCCAGTATTTGAACTACCGGTAAAAAACAAACCATCGATTTGTGGATGTGAAGCAAGCGCTTTGCCTGTTTCAACTTCACCTTGTACGAGATTTATGACACCGTTTGGTAAACCCGCCTGTAACCAAAGTTTTAAGGTTTCTTCAGCAACTTTTGGTGTTAATTCACTTGGTTTAAATACAACTGTGTTACCCGCTATTAATGCAGGAACAATATGTCCGTTAGGTAAATGACCAGGGAAGTTGTAAGGACCGAAAATGGCAACAACACCATGAGGCTTATGACGTATCATTGCTTTTGCGCCAGGCATTGGGTTTTCAACAGTACCCGTTCGCTCATTGTTTGCTTTGACAGAAATCGCTATTTTACCCATCATGGCGCCAACTTCTGTACGGGTTTCCCAAAGAGGCTTACCTGTTTCTTCTGCAATGGTTATTGCCAGATTTTCTTTGTTCTCGCCAAGAAGCACAGCAAATTTTTCAGCAATAGCAATACGTGCTTCAAGGCTCATGTCTGCCCATGACTCAAACGCAGCTCTCGCACTTTTTACCGCAATATCAACTTGTTCTTTAGAAGCAGACTTTCCCTGCCAAATAACTGTGTTTCTTGCTGGGTTTAACGAGCTAACATCGTGACCTAAACCTGCTTGCCACTGACCATTAATTAATTGTATTGCTTTTGACATTTTTCTGTCCTTATACTTTACGACGTTACCAGGTGACATAAAAACCCACCTAATGAACTAATTATTATTTCACTGCGCGCTGCTCAGTGAAATAAAATGATTGCTTAGAGAATCAAGGTTTACTTTAATTGCGAACTAAGCGTACAAAATCACCTTCATTTACATGCAGTGCTTTAGCGATATCGTCTGACATCAACACCTGTTCAGCAGTTGCTCTTAGCGATACCTTTGCTTGAACAGCTCTAAAACCTGCAACTTTCGTGTTACAAATAATAAAATTAGCTTTATCATCTGTCTCACCAATAATGACTTGATACTTGCCACTATTTCGAATTGTTTTTACTTTGGCTGTTTGTGCTTCAACCGTGGGGCCACCATCAAAGATGTCAACGTATCCTCGGCGGGCAAAACCTTCGGCTTCTAATAATCGCAAGGCAGGTAATGTCTTAGGATGAACTTCGTTAATCACTTTTTGTGCATCTTTGCTTAATAAACTGACATAGATAGGATGCTTTGGCATTAACTCAGCGATAAAGACTTTTTTACCAATACCGGTTAAGTAATCGGCTGTTGGAAAGTCCATCGAAAAGAAATGCTCTTCTAACCAATTCCAAAAAGGAGATCGTCCTTCTTCATCAGATATACCACGCATCTCAGCGATAACTGTGTCTGCAAAGCGCTCGTGATGTTCAGCCATAAACAAAAAGCGACAACGAGACAGAAAACGGCCATTTTTATTTTTTCGGTGACTCTCACCCAAAAACAAAGTACAAATTTCAGATGCACCCGTGTAGTCATTACACAGTGACAATGTTTCTACGGTATTATAAATGCCTAACTCACGAGAATTATGGACGACTTTACCTAAATGATAATGGTAAAAAGCATCTTCTAAACCTACAGCGGCTTCAATACCACTTGTACCAACAACCTGACCCGTGTCAGTATCTTCCATTACAAACAGATAACCTTCGCTAGACGGGTGCGACACATCTTTATCGAAAGAATACTCAGAATGAGCGATACGTTGCTTTAATAAGCCTTCATTGACAGGTAGTGATGTAAAACCGTGTCCTGATTCTATCGCAATACGATGTAAAGAGTCATAATCGCTCGCTTGAATAGGGCGTATAATAATCATAGAAAGATCTCATTTTTTACAAAGAAAAATGAAATTGCAGTCATTTTAGAAAAATAACTACAATTTCAACGGTGTAATTGTTTTATTAACGTAATTTAACAATGACTATTTTGCTAGTTTAGCAACAGCTTTTTCAAAACGCGCTAAGCCTTCATCGATATCAGCATCTGGAATAACTAATGAAGGAGCAAAACGAATAATGTTTGCGCCAGCAACTAAGGTCATAACACCTTCTTCTAAAGCAGCGTTTAAAAAGTCTTTTGCTTTGCCATGATACTGCTCGGTTAGTACCGCACCAATTAACAAGCCTTTACCACGAATTTCTTTAAATACTTTATGCTTAGCATTAATTGCGTTTAAACCTGCAACGTAGCGTTTTGCTTTTTCTTTTACACCATTTAAAATTTCTGGCGTATTAACCGTATCAAATGCGGCTTCAGCTACAGCACAGGCTAATGGGTTACCACCATAAGTACTACCGTGAGTACCTATTTTAAGGTGTTTAGCAAGTTCGGTTGTTGTTATCATCGCGCCGATTGGAAAACCACCACCTAATGCTTTTGCGGTTGTTAAAATATCAGGTACAACATTTAGACCCATATAAGCATATAAGTCGCCAGTACGGCCAACACCTGTCTGTACTTCATCAAAGATTAGTAAAGCGTTATGTTGATCACAAAGTTCACGCACACCTTCAATGAACTCTTGTGTAGGAGAAACTAAACCGCCTTCACCTTGTAATGGTTCAATCATTATGGCACAAGTTTTATCAGACATAATTGCTTTTAGTGCTTCTAGGTCGTTGTAGTCAACGTGATCTATATCACCAGGCTTAGGGCCAAAACCATCTGAATAAGCTTTTTGTCCACCAACAGTAACGGTAAAGAAAGTACGGCCGTGAAAACCTTGATTAAATGCAATAATTTGTGTTTTGCCTGCGCCATGAACATCAAGTGCCCAGCGACGAGCTAATTTAAGGGCTGCTTCATTTGCTTCAGCGCCCGAGTTGGCAAAGTAAACTTTATCTGCAAAAGTATGATCAACCATTTTTTTAGCTAAACGTAAAGCGGGTTCATTCGTCATTACGTTAGATAAGTGCCAAATTTTATCAGCTTGGTCTTTTAATGCGCCAACCAATGCTGGGTGACAATGGCCTAAACAGTTAACCGCAATACCGCCAGCAAAATCAATAAATTCACGGTCTTGTTGATCCCAAACACGAGAGCCTTTACCACGTACAGGGATTACCGTTGACGGCGCATAGTTAGGTACCATTACGTCATCAAATAATTTACGGTCTACAGGAAAATGGTTAGTCATTGTTCACACCTCAAGTTATTAAACACTGCTGTGCAGTGTATCTTGGCATTACCGCAAAATAGCTCAGCAGGTAAAAACCTTATATTAGTTTATTTTTCAGCAGACATAAAAATGATGAAGCTAAAAATTAGGCGCTAAGTATGACAGAGAAAACAAGTACTGTCTTGCTCAAAATGACTGCAGACCTTATAAAACAAAGGCTTGCCATGTTTTATTCAGTATAGATGCATAACTATATAAAGAGAGTTTTATAGGCTTACTAACGGAATTGCTCGTGAGGTAACGAACTCAGTGCGTTATTAACAATAGGTAAACTTTTCATAATTAATCAAAAATTATTTAAAATTTAATTTTATGTGATCAATGTCGCTTTTCTTTAATAAATTGATTTCTTGTGGTGTGATTCGTACTGTTGTTAACAGTAACTTAGCTTCATCATTACTGATTAAATCATCTTTAGCTAAGCTTCTAAAAGCAACATACGCTTTTGCTTTGGTGACTATTTGCGCTAGTGGGCACATTTTTTCTAATGTTTCTGTGTAGGCAAGATCAAATATAGCTTCGGTAATTTGCAAGCGGTCTAGACGCATCAACTCCACTAAATCTGCTGATATCTTGCTGCTGCGTGTTATTAGCTGTTCGATTAATAAGTCTGGTGAAGCGTCAAAGGCAACTAATGTATCATGAAGTTTTTTATCTTTATTCTCGTAAGCAGCTTTTAATTCTGCGGTATGTAACTCACTATAAGTGGTTAAAAAGCAGCGAGAAACAGCGATTAGTCCTAGGTGACTAAACATGCCAGCAGCAAAAGCCGAAAATTCATCCATACCTGCTTTTTTAGCCAATACGGAGGAAGACATGGCAACAGCCAAACTGTCATTCCAAAGTTTTCTTTTCATTAACGTGTAAGGAGCCGTGCTATTAGGTAACCAATGTTTGAGCATAAAGGTTGGCATGACTAACTTTAAATTGTCTAAGCCGATATAACTTAATGCTAAACTTGCGTCAGTAACTTGGACATCGGCCCGTTTACGATACTGTGGTTTATTGACCAGATTAATTAGCTCATTTGCTAACCAAGGTAATGATTTAGCTAAAGGAATAATACGATTAATCGAAGCGGCGCGCACTGACAGTATTTCCATAATACTGGGAATGGCATCTTCAATTTTTAATATTTTGTTGTAGAGATTTTCTTTGTTATCAAATTTTTTGTTTACTTCAGTTGTCACATGGGTAAAAAATTTAGCCATGACTTGCTCAGTAAAGAAACTTTCTCCGTGGGCCTGAATGATTTTATTTTTATTTGCTTCTTCTTCAACCGCAAGTAATTCTCTGCGGCGATTAGCTTGTTCGCTGTTTTGATGGACAGCAACAGACACTTTTCCACTTTGCTTTTCAGCAAAGCCTTTACTGATCATTAAGCTCATCGCTCTTTTATATATTGGGGCGACTAGGTCGTTGTTTTCAAATATCTGCATGAGCTAATAGGGTGTTTTCCAATAAAGTTGAACTTGAATAGTCTTTATCGGCGACATACACAAAAGTATGAATGATGACAAATGAGAGTGATCGCCTGACGCTAATTTTTTTGTTTTATTTGCAGTGAGTAATAAAGTTCTTCAGTAACATCATACCTTGTTCCGTTAAAATCGATTCAGGATGAAATTGTACACCTACAATAGGCAATGTTTTATGGGCTAAGGCCATAATTTCATTGTTTTTACCCTGTTCATCTTTGCTCCAAGCCGTTACTTCAAGGCAATCAGGCAAAGTGTCTTTATTAACAATTAATGAATGATAGCGTGTCACAGTTAAAGGGTTATTTAATTGATGGAATAAGCCACTTTCGTTATGTTTTATTCTACTTGTTTTCCCATGCATCACGACAAGTGCTTTTTCAATACTTGCACCAAAGTGTTGTGCAATGCACTGATGACCTAAACAAACACCTAAAATTGGCACTTTACCGGCAAAGTGTTTAACTATCTCTAATGATAATCCCGCTTCATTTGGAGAACATGGACCTGGAGAAATAACAATATACTGGGGTGATAGTACCCTAATTTCAGCTAAAGTTATTCGGTCATTTCGTGCAACGACGACCTCTTGCCCTAATGCTTGGAAGTAATGTACTAAATTAAAAGTAAAAGAGTCGTAATTGTCGAGCATTAATAACAAAATAGTCCCTTGGGTAGGAAGATAATAAACGCGGCTATTCTAATCGCTCATCATTGACAATTCATTATATATTTCTACTTTGCTGCTTTGCTGTTGTTTTTGTTGGTTTTTTAATAACATAACAGACACCCCACATAAAAAAGGCTGATACTTACGTAACAGCCTTTAATTAAGATGATGTTCAAGCGTAAGTTTCTAGAACTTAGTTGCAACTTGTATCCATAGTTTGCTGGTATCCGTACTCAATTCATCAGCACTGTAACGGGCAAATTTTACCAGTAAGTCGTAATCCTTTTTAAAGGTATAGGCGGCGACAAGATCTAATTCTGTACCATAGTCTATATTGCCTTCATTTGCCGCTAGGTCATGGAATGTTGCCGCTAACTTAACTCCAGCCAATTTTGTTTTAACGCTAATGTATGTATCTTCAACACCATTTGGCATGCCAGTACTGCTACCCGTATTTAAGAATTTATCTGAAAAACCTTGGAATTTATGTAAGGTCGCAAAAGGTGTACTAAATGCTGCTTTAGCGTTATCACTGCCTAAAACCTCAATGCCTGCTAATAATGTAACTTGACCTAAGTCAGTGGCTATCTCAGCATTGTAGTAGTTAGCATCGTAATTTACGGGGTTATCACCGTCGTCGCTTTGCATTGCTGCACTTAAGTTAACACTTACCGCGCCAAATTTACCATTGTAAAGAGCGCCGAAGGTGCTTGAAGACATTGCATGTGCTCTATCAAAGTCTAATACATAGGCAAATGCTGATATTTTGTGTTCGGTATTAATTTTGTAGGCAGCATTCGCAAAATGAAAAGCACCTGAAAGATCGTCACCTTTTTTGTCATCGCCAAAAATGCGGTTTGCGTTATAGATGTAGCTGTAATCGAGGGAAAGTGCAGCGCTTGCTGTATATTCAATACGGTAACCGTCATAGGTTTGTTCATTTTGACGCCAGCCAACACCACCAATAAAACGCTGATTATTATGTAAAATACGTTGGCGACCTGCTGTTAATTTCACTTTTCCGCTATTGTATTGTAAAAAAGCCTGGTTAACGTCGGTTATTTCAGGGTCAGCAACGACAGCATCACTGCCAGAGTAATCAAAGGTTAAGTCATTATAATCATCAACAATGGCGGTTACATTATCAACCTCAAGGCCTAACGACCATTTTTTATAATTGCCTGTTTGTAGGGTTAGACGAGACTTTATTGTTAACGCTGTTGCATCTTTATCTGTGGTGCCATTTGCACCGTCTTCATCGACACCTTCATAGCGGGCGCGTAAGCTCACATTTACTTTACTGTCTGTTAGTGCTTTTTTAATACCTGAATTGAATGCCGCATCGTCTGCCATTGCAAAAGGCGCAGAAATAATAGAGCCGGTAATTAAAGCCAGTGATAATTTTGTTTTCGTAAATTTCATCGTGTATATCCTATCTATTTTATGTATGTATCTTGCGGCTCGACACACGTTATTGCGACCAAACAAGGAGGCCACACACAGTGGAGTTATTTAATATGGTTTAATGTTTATTTCTTGAGAACTAATTAATGGGCTGATTTTGTCACTTTGCCAAAATGCAAAGTTTGATTTAAATCAAGTTGTGATTTTGTCTAATGATGCAGCTGTTTTATTGTTGATTTACATCAAACATTAGCTTGATACTGTTAGAGCGGATTAAAAGTAGAATGATAAAATGCTAGATACATAGCAGATAAAATATAGTAAAGAGGATTGAATTATCTCAGCGCTAAAGTAAAGCATATTTGCTTATCAACGCTTTTTCATACAAGGTGGGTTATAAAAAAATGGATAGTCGTTAAAAAGAGAACGGTATCAATTGCCGTTCACTTTAGTCACGTTACGATATATGTATCAAAGGTTTATCGGGAATTATTTTTCAATAAAAGCGGTTGCTTATTATCTTTTTGCTAACACTAAGTCTGATTGTGGCACTGAGCTACAAGCTAAAACAAAGCCTTGCTCTTTCTCGTCGTCACTTAAACCGTCGTTAGCTAGTTGTTTAACATCACCATCGATCAGTTTTATTTTACAACGACCACACATGCCACCACGACATGAATAGGGGAGTAGCATTCCTGCTGATTCACCTTGTTCTAAAATAGAGTCTTTTGTGTTGCCAATAACGTTTTTGTTCCATGACTCAAAGTTTAAATTAACTTTTCCTTTACGCATTTTTTTTGGCTCCTTGTTAACACTGGCTTGTGCAGTCGTTTTTTTGTTAGCTGTTTTTGTTGTTGGTTTGGCAATAAATATAGGTGGATTTTGCTTCTTTAAAATAACAATTTCATCACCTTGCTGAATACTTCCTTGATTAAGCGCAATTAAATTTTGCCCAAACATCACATCTCCACTGGCCACTTGTCGGTAGTTTATTAAGGTTGTTAGCGGTTCTTGCTGTGGATGATTTTCGGCATTGTTAGGGTTCACTGTAGTGAAAATACAACGTGAACAAGGCTTAGTTACTTCAAATTCAACCTCGCCAATACGAATATGCTGCCAAGTGTCTTCGGCGTAGGCATCGCAGAGGTTAGCCACAATATTAGGTCTGAATTGTTTCATGGTAATCGCAGGGATTGATTGTTGAGTTAGCCGGTTATTTAAATCATCGAGTGAGGCTTGAGAGGTAAGCAATAGTGGATAACCGTCAGCAAAGGCAATTTTTTTATGACTTTTGCTAACTAAACGCTGTGATTTTTTACCAAAATAAAGAAGCTGGCAAGGTTTTTTTAGGAATTGGCTGAACCATAAATCAAAATTTTCATGGCCATACTGTGCTTGTATTTCATCTTGCCATACCGTTACTTTTTTATAAATGGGTGACAATTCTTGATAAAGTAGATGCAGCGCTGGCATATCTGGAGCGGTTAATATTAAGCCCTGTGCAGATAAATTAACCTTAATAAGGCAAAGTGTTGGTTCAGTGCGGGCGGTTATAAATTGGCCATTTTTATCTGTTATGACAAAACGGCGGTCAAGGCTCAAGCCCAAGTCATCAACCCAACTAGTCGATAATGAAATACCAGCAGCCGATTTAATCGGGTAAATATGAAGTGATTGTAGTGAAGGTGATCGCACGTCGCATCCTTTAATTTAGTATGGCTATGCATACTTACTAAATTAACAAGGCATTGCAATGCCTTTTTACTATCTTATCAGGTATATTATCAGAGATTATTTTGATCTTATTTTTATTACTGGTTACTACAGCATTGCCAAGGTAACCAAGCTTTAACGGACATAACATGCATATTCACATTTTAGGTATTTGCGGTACATTTATGGGCGGTATCGCCGCTATTGCAAAACAGCTGGGGCATCGTGTTTCAGGTTGCGATGCTAATGTTTATCCGCCAATGAGCACACAACTTGAACAATTAGGTATTGAGTTAAAACAAGGCTACTTAACAGAACATTTAAAAGATGAGCCTGATTTAGTGATTGTTGGCAACGCCATGTCACGCGGCAATGTTATGGTTGAATACGTACTCGATAGAAATATCGCCTACACGTCTGGCCCGCAGTGGTTATTAGATAATGTTTTAAAAGACCGTTGGGTCATCGCTATTTCGGGTACTCATGGCAAAACTACCACTAGCTCTATGGTTGCCTGGATCCTAGAGTATGCTCATATGAAACCGGGTTTCTTAATTGGTGGTGTACCACAAAATTTTGATTGTTCGGCACGTTTAGGTGACGCCCCCTTTTTTATCATTGAAGCCGATGAATACGATACCGCCTTTTTTGATAAGCGCTCTAAGTTTGTTCATTATCGTCCGCGCACCTTAGTGATTAATAACATGGAGTTTGATCACGCTGATATTTTTAATGACTTATCTGATATACAACGCCAATTTCATCATCTTATTCGTATGGTGCCAAGTAACGGCCTAGTGTTGTCACCCAAAAATGAATCAGCCATCACTGAAACTTTAGCGCAAGGTTGTTGGACACCCACAGAATTTAGTGTCGAGAATGAATTTAGTAAATCTGGCTGGTATGCAGAAAAGCTTACTGGCGATGGTAGTGAGTTTATTGTCTACTTTAAGGATGAAATACAAGGCACAGTAAAATGGAACTTAATTGGTGATTTTAATATCGATAACGGTTTAATGGCTATTGCCGCTGCTCGACATGCCGGCGTTCCTAGCCATGTTGCTATTGATGCACTGGCTGAGTTTATTAATACCAAAAGGCGTTTAGAGCTGCGCGGTGAAGTAGGGAAGGTACGTGTATTTGATGACTTTGCCCATCATCCTACCGCTATTGCTAAAACGTTAGCCGGTGTTCGAGCGAATGTAAGTGCTAACGGTGAAGGCGATCAATCATGTCGAGTAATCGCGGTATTAGAACCAAGATCAAACACCATGAAATCAGGTGTTCATAAAGACACCCTTCCAGCATCATTAGCGCAAGCAGACGTTGTCTATTTATTTCAAGACGAGCAAGTGCAATGGTCAGTAAATACACTGATTAAAGAATGCCGACAGCCGTGTTTTGTTGAGACAGATATCGATGTTTTAGTGAGTCATATCGTTAACAACTCACAAGCAGACGATACTATCGTTGTGATGAGTAATGGTGGATTTGGCAATATTCACCAAAAAATATTAGATCAATTAGCAAAGAAAGGATAGTTATGAACGAGTTTCGAGAAAAAATTACTGTCGCAATTACCGGCGCATCTGGTGCTCCCTATGCATTAAGATTAATCGAATGTTTAGTTGCTGCGAATGTACAAATTTATGTTTTATGTTCAAGCGCAGCACGGGTTGTTCTTGACACAGAAGTTGGCATTAAAATACCGGGTTCACCTGACGGCGCCACTCAATTTCTCAGTGAAAAATTTAAGGCAAAACCTTCACAAATCACAGTCTTTGGCAAAGAACAATGGTTCTCTCCCGTGGCTTCTGGCTCTGCTGCCCCTAAAAAAATGATTGTCTGTCCTTGTTCAACGGGCACATTAGCCGCTATTACCTTAGGTATGAGTGACAACTTGATTGAGCGTGCTGCCGATGTTGTTATTAAAGAAAGAGGGCAGTTGATTTTAGTGGTACGAGAATCACCTTTTTCTACCATACACTTACAAAATATGCTGACACTTTCACAAATGGGCGTTACTGTCATGCCAGCGGCACCTGGCTTTTATCATCACCCCAAGTCGATTAATGATTTAATTGATTTTATGGTGGGCAGAATGTTGGATCATTTAGGTATTGAACAAGCGATTATTCCGCGCTGGGGTTATCAGCTTTAATGTTTACTTGTGGTGTTTGGCTTTTATTCTCTGTTTTACAATTGGGATCGATCTCTTTGCGGTGAATATCGCAAGGAGTTGATTGACCATTAATTATAATTTTTTGTCGACCATTGCTCATTGACACAGAGCCACAAGAAAATAAAAAAAGTATCAGTAAAGTAGATAATAACTTTTGCATATTTTTGCTCTAGAATCCTATGTGAAATCAGTATAAGTTATTTAAATAAGTTAGAACAGTTTTCAGGTGAGGCTGCCATTAACGTAACCGTTTTACCACTTCGCACTTTTACACAACTTACTGATTCAGGAATTTTTTGCTTTTGAATGACATCAAATTCACCTTGGATGGCGGAATTTAGATGGTACTGAAAAGCATCATTACTCCCTTCAAATAAAGCGGTAAATAACCCAAAAACTAATGCCCCAGCGATGGTCCCTGCAATCATATCTTTATGGTTACCGTCAAGTTCGCCTAATAAGCCAATGCCAGCACCGGTAATAATACCTGTTTTGACCTCTGAAGATAAAGTTACCGGAGTAACCGACGCAATAGTCGCATAAAATTCTTTAATTATTTGGTGTTGCTCTGCTCGGTCAACCCCATGGCTTGCACATCCGGCAAATAGTAAAGCGCTAAGTAATAATCTTTTCATGGTGTTTTCTCAATAATTTATTGTGCATATAAAAAGGAGGGCACAAGGGGTATGAAAAGATTTTACCGAGAGTTACAAGCCAAAAACATTTAAAAATTGTATGTTAATTGTTTACGGTGGCTTACATAATTTTACGTTTTCAAAAAAATTATAGGAAAGGCGTTAATTGGATATTGCTTATGACAAGTTTTGGGGCAATAGGCCTGAAAAATTCTCTGGCTTGATTAGCGAACCCCAAACGGTATTGAGTTCGCCAGGGGATTTAAACCATAGTGAACTTATTGATAAAATACTCAAATGGGATGAATGGTATTATAGTTTAAATACCTCACCTAAAATCCTTGTATTAGATACACGCACCCAGCGATGGCGCTCTGAAAGTAATGCTGGTAAACCTTCTGGGTTAATGGACTGGGAGTCATTATCAGCCCTACAGCAAGCATTAATCAATGAGCCTAATATTATCATGGTCTCTGCGGCACCTATTTATGGGGTTAAGTTGATTGAAACTATTCAGCGTATTTTTACTTTTTGGGGAAAGCCTTTAGCAGTAGATGCTGAAAACTGGATGGCACACTCTGGCACAGCTAATGTGATGTTAAATATTTTTAGACACAATAAAACACCGCCTAATTTCATTATTCTTTCAGGAGATGTGCACTATTCTTTTGTTTATGAAGTGACTCACCGTTTTCGTCGTAGCAGCTCAAAAATATTACAAGTCACCTGTAGCGGTTTAAAAAATGAATTTCCGGGCGCTTTATTACATACCTTAGAAAGGCTAAATAAATATTTGTATGCGACTTATTCACCGCTTAACTGGTTTACAAAAAGAAGGCGGATGAAGGTCCGTGTGAGAAGGCTTAATTACATTGACTCAGCTAACGATGTAACTTTATTTAATGGCAGTGGTATTGGCTTGTTGACCTTAAGCGAAGATAACCAAACCATCACCACAGAAATCATTACAACAAAAGGAAAAGTTGTTCGCTTTGAGCAACTCTTGTAATACGGCAAAAAGCGACAAGTAACTTGAACTCAATATTGAACAACTATTTGATTAGTTATTGATTAGTTGATACTTTATATTCAGTTTAGACATAAACGTTAATGTAAAATGGAATTTATCTAATGGCTATTTATCAAAGAATTTTTATAGTAGGATTACTTTTTTTACTCGTATCGTGTAGTCCAACGAAACATAGCGAAGCCTTGCAGGCATATCAGCAAGCTAAGCAAGAACTCAACCTCACTCACTCAATCACAGCATTAAAAAAACTGGTTCAACTAAAACCCTCACAATACCAAGCTGAATTAACGCTTGCCGAAAAAGCTCAAGATAAATTAATAGCGGCACAAGTTCACCTTGCTCAGGGCGATTACTATTTAGCTTATCTGTTAAGTCATGATTCTCATCAGCACTTCCCCAGTACCGAAAATAAAAAAGTATTAATACAAGCAGCTAAAAAGTTAGTGCCGATAATAAAAATAATGCAATTTATTAGCGAATCATTTACTAGTCGGCCAACAGATCTACCTGAAATTTATCAGGAATGTCTTAATCGACCTGTTGATGACTGGGACTTAATAAAGATTAATAGCGTGATCAACCAGTTAACGCAAAGTAAAGCCAAATTAACCAAAGCGCTAAGTCGAATAAACAGCAGTGACCTCGAGTCAATACTACCAACAGGGTTTGCATTACAGCGTGGAATTAAAGCCCAACTAACGCTCATTGAGCGCGAGAGAGATTATCTACCTAAGCTCGCTAAGCACCTAAGTGCAAAGTTACTGATAGATTTAAATAAATCATTAACAGATAACACCATCGAACTGTTATCTATGTTTGACTCTGAAACGGCAAAAAGTAATAGCCAAGCCACTTTTATTGGCGCTAGAACAAATTACTCGTCCTATAAAAACCTAGTGGTTAACCTGTCTTTAGCGACAAACTTAGCTTCCGGTGATCGCCATGCAAGTTGGTATCAAGCATGGCAAACTATGGAGAGTGAGGTCCTTGATCCACAAGGTTTATTTTTAAATTATCCTCTTCAAGCAGAGCGAAGAAGTAAAAATATAAACCGCCACATCAATGTTAACGTTACTGAACCTTTACAAGCAAAGGTTGAAAATATTGATATTAATGATTTTTATTTACGCTACCCTGCCATCAATGCACTGACCAAAAAGTTAGTAATTGATAAAGCTATTTTATTATAAATATAAGTTATTCATGAATTATAGCGGAGTTACCTTAATGCACGTTTTTCTAAAAATAGTTACCTTTAGTTGTTTTTTACTCTTTTCCTTGTTTGCTTTTTCAGCCGTTGAGGAAGTCGTACTGCCACCTATTCTTGACTACTATCCTAATTGTGAATACCAAGTCATTAAAGAAACGAGTGTTATTGGTATGGCTAAAGCGCAGCAAATGGCTAAAACTACCAAGAGATTATTAAATCAATTACAACAAAAAGCGATAGATGCTGGCGCCAATGGTGTCATTATCATCGATAAAAAAATAGAAGATATTAACGTTTTAGATGAAAAGGGTGGCCAACAACAAATACGTTTTTTTGCTAAGCTAATTGTGTAGTGTCAACAGAAAAAAGTAGCCGATGAAATGGGCACTCCAAATGTCATCCATCAAAGATTTACCGCTTATAATCATGACGGTGTTAAAGCAAAAAGTATGATGACCTTCAAATTGACTTCTGCTGACTCTAGAGTTGGCCGGCCTGAAGTTATCAATACTGAGGTATCTTTGGCTAACGGTCTTTATGGCGTAAAGTTGGGCGATAGCTATCAACAAGTCATCAAAAAATTTGGTGAGCCTAATGTGCAATTAACCTTGCTGGCTGATGAGTTGATTATAGGTTACGGAAGACACCATTGGTTGCATTTTCAATTGGATAAATTAGTAAAGGTACAAAGTACTTTGCCATATTTATCAGCCAGTATTTTGAATAAAATTCCTTTACTTGATTTTTTTGATGCCAATGCTTGGAAGATCAACAATAAGGTCGGTCGAAAAGCACTTTTAGAGGACGTTTATTCTGCATTAGCATTAGATAAACCTTTAAATGAAAAGAATCAATTAGTCTTAAATAGCCAAAACAAGGTGCTAACACTAAATTTTATTGCCAGTAAAAATTCTCATACCAATGAAAAGAAATATACGTTGGGTGGCTTCTCTATGGAGCAAAGCAACTATAAAGAAAGTCGTATGCTGCCTTTTGATGATCAAGTGATTCAAAACGAGGCAATTACACAGGCGTATTTAGCCCTAGTATCAAACAAAGAGATAAATGTTAATAACCTTGCAGAGCAGCTTGGTGAAGCTAAAGGGCGGATAGTATTGCCAAGAGGGATCACTATCAATCTTTATAACCAACATTTAATGTTAAAGCTAAACGCTACTGAACTTGTTGAAATTCACTTGTTGGAAGAAGTCTTTATAAACGATAACGCTAATTCAAAAGCTATTTGGGCTTTGGGGGATTTTATTCAAGGGGGATCATTTGAACAACTTCAAAAGTCTTTTCCTGACGATGCCTATGAAAGTAATTATGGTATCGAAATACCGTCGGTAGGGTATTCGTTATTTTTGCTCTTTGATGATTATAATAAGGGAAAGCCGTTATATGAAGCGGTAATTAGCGTATATTAATTACAGTCTATAATGAGTCGTTAAAGATCAATATTGAGTCGTTAAAAATCAATATTTGCTAATTTCACTGAAGTTATGTTTTAGTAAACTCAGTAAACTCAGTAAACTCAGTGAAATTAGCTGCAGCGATTAGTCGCTAATAGATCAAGTTACCCGAGTAACTTGCCTAAACCTTGCGTTAATACTTGTTTTGCGTCTTGCCCTTGTGGAGTGTCTAAGTAGCTTTGAGCACTAGATACAAAGCTGCTTATCATTTCTGGATTTAAACCTAATGCTTCAAATTGCTTTTTTATATCATTAATAGACTTTAATGAATCACTGTATTGTGAAGCTTTGTCAAGTAAACCGCTTAAGCCTTTGCCAGAGCTAAGTTCGCTAATATCAGGCATTTGACTAACAAGTCCATCGACACCCGGTAATGATTTAGCTAACTGACTAAACTGTTCTGTTGAAACATTACTTTTTACGTAATTAAAAATAGCACCCATACCGCCAGCTGCTTGTTCAGTATTAACATTTAATGAATTTGTTAATTGTTCAACTAAACCTTCAGTGCTTGGCAATTTTACACTTTGCTCTTCAACTTCGCCCATTCCAACAAAGCTTTTTAAGCTATCAAACCAGCTAGTTTCCTGTGCCATAGCCGAACTGCTTAATGTTGAAATAGTTAATAAAATGATAATTTTTTTCATGGGGGATTTCCGTAATGATTAAAAGTTATTAATAAATTAAGGTAATTGTACGACATTTTACAGCTTAATAGGAGCAAATATATCGGTTAAATTGTTAGAAATTCACAACCAAAGAATAAGTTTTGAAGAGAGTTTAACTATTTATACAAGCGTGTTTATTCTTTACAGGACTTAACCATTGCCTATGTTCATAATACCTATTGACGCGATATTTTTTTTGGCAATGTAGCAGTAGCACGACCAAACTTTTTATTGATATCAACGAATTTCAATCGTGCTTTTTTAGCGCCTTTTTCAGTACCGTCTTTGGCAAAACGGTAATCATGAAATATTTGTTTTATCTGTTGGCTATATTTTGGGGTTAATATGAATTTTATTACTGGGGATGTAAACGGGTGTAGTGGTGTGATTATACCTTGTAGTAGCTATAAGGTATTTTTATAAGAGGATAATACTTGCACATTGCAACGGTTTATAATGTAAAAAGCCCCTTGAAACATTAATTATTATAAGGGGCTGGTCAAATTTTTAAAGTTTTATTTTACTCTTTAAAACGTCGGCGTAATCTAAGTATCAGTAGTACATAGATAACTATATAATAGTGAATAACTCCACCACTGCTTTTACTTTTTGTGGTGGCTTCATCACTAGCTCCATTATCAACAATTATATTATTAGCACTACGTGTCGAGTCTGTAGGATATGAATCAAACCAGTCATTTACTCCGTCATTATCATCATCTGTATCGGCTATGTCACCGATACCATCGTCATCTTTATCAGCCCATTCTGTAGCATCTAAAGAAAATAAATCTAACGAATCCTCGATACCATCATTGTCGTCATCATTATCAAAGTTATCACCAACATTATCATTGTCGGTATCAATGTATTCATCTAAATGGAGAGGAAACATATCTTCATCATCTGATATTCCGTCATTATCGAAATCGTCTCCTTTTAGTTTTGCCGTTACATAAGGGCCTCCAAAACCTGGGCCGTAGTAGAAGATGATTTCACTTTCTTGACCAATAAATATACGATTTTGAGCTTCAACTATTTTTGCTGGAAAATTCTCACTAGAGCCAGCAAGTTCTTGCCTTATTAATTCAACAGTATCTCCTTCCAAAGAAATTCGCTTTAAGTCTTGATAATAATCTTCTAAATATACTCCCGAAAAGTCAGTGATATAAAAATCATCACCCGTAAATGCATTAACTGTAAAGTCATTATCATTAATGATGGGACCTTTTGTTTTAGTTCCTAACATTGTCCCATCAGAAACCCATAATCTATTATTTCCTTGTGAATCGATAGAACCATAAATTATTTTTTCATAATCAGGTGTTGAGTGAAGGGTAGACATGTAATTACTTTTACCTTCAAATTCTTTCAATACAATCATTGGCAAAGTGCCATCTACAGTACCGTCACTACCCCAAATAGTCTTACCATATACAAATGATACCCCCTCTTTGAATCGTATTAATGTATCAATATAAAAATCACTTGCCTTTTTTATAACCTGACTTATTCCATTTGGCTGCCAATACCATAAATTTGTGAAGTCAGAATTGGTTGCTATAAAAATCCCTTGAGAGGTTGCTATCATGTTTTCTATATAATAGTTCGCTTCTTCACCGCTTGCAGACAGTCTAAATACTTCGCCAGTACCAGCTATTGTTCCATCAGTTTTAAATATTGCGGTACGTAAAGGTAAATACTCTTTAACCAGAATAATTAAACTAAAATAAACCTCATCTTGAAAGGTGACTATATTTCCGATTATTTCAGGATGTACAGAAGTTTTAGGTAAATTAGTTATGGGCATTGTTCCATCAACAGTCCCATCACTTACCCATAATTGACAACTCCATAAGTCACCGTTAACAACAGGGGCTTGGAAAAAGTATTTATTACCAGCAATGGCCATTTTTCTATTAGATAAATCATAATTAGCACATTGTCCCAATATATCTGTAATTACTGGGGTAACTTTCTCGCTTTGATAGTCATAAAAATCTAAGTGATATTCGCCTGCTCTGAATTCATGCTCCCTCCACCAATATTGACCTCCGTCAACAGTAATTATTTTTGCTAACCTGTTCTTTGGATATTCCCATTGAGGAACTTTAGAACTACGCATAGTCACAGGGTCTGTCTTCCAAAGCTCTTGCTCAGTATGCTCACTGATTATTCCATCAAACTCTCCGTACCATGTCTTTTTCATAGAATAAAAAACATCACTGCCGTTACTTACTATGGGTCCTTTTTGTACCTTAGTTTGGCCATAACCTA
Source organism: Colwellia sp. BRX8-9 (assembly GCF_014077245.1). Classification (NCBI taxonomy): domain Bacteria; kingdom Pseudomonadati; phylum Pseudomonadota; class Gammaproteobacteria; order Alteromonadales; family Colwelliaceae; genus Colwellia; species Colwellia sp. BRX8-9. The sequence goes on along the minus strand of NZ_JACGVN010000020.1, from coordinate 19,491 downwards.
TATCTTTTGCTATTAATGTTCCTCTAATCGTTCCATCAGTACGCCATAGCTCACTTCCATGTTCTTCAGTAAAAGAAGGAAAGTAAAAGTCGTTATTTAAGAAGTGCGAAGAATTAAGATCCCATAGACTTTTTTCAATCCCAGGGGATTTAAGCTTAATAGTTCCTACTGTCGTACCATCACTTACCCAAATTTCATTTCTAGGTTCTCCAGTTATGGGATCGTTCACCAATAGAATTACTTTGTTACCTTTGCCACCAATAATTTTGTATGTAGCGTAAGGAGAACCTCCAAAATCAAAAATTTTACGAGGTGTATCAACTTTAATATCAACGGCTATTAATTTATGATCGCTTATAAAATAGATCGTATCATTCAATACAATTAGGTTAGTATTTATAAAGTAGGAACCTAAATCTATTGTGGTTTTAGTACCCTTCCCCTTGTTCTCAATAATCGAAATATCTGATGGGCTAGTTACAATAATAGAATCACCAAAACCGATACTGTCTAATGCCGTTGGTGCTATCGGATAAGTACCTTCATTTGTACCATCACTAAACCATATTTTATCGGCGGCATTAAATTGAATTCCACTTGGACTGATAAAAATGTCATATGCATTTAGTTGGGTTGTTGCAGACGAAATAATGGATACTTTATTATTACTAATAGACCATATTCTTGTATCTTTTTCAGATGATTCAGCAATTAGAAACAGTCTATTGTTCGATACAACAAATTTTCGAGGTAAGTGATAACATATGTTTCCTTCACACAATTCAACTTTAGACGTTCCTTCAACAGTTCCGTTAGAGCGCCAAAGGTCGCTTTTGGAATTTTTATTGTCTATTAGAGGAAAGTAGACGTAACCATCATAACTTGCCATTTGATTGCCAAAATTATCAAGCCTACTATGCCTAAATGAATTAAGTTTAATTTTGTTTAAACCAAAGAAATCTACAGAAAAAAGGCCTTCAAAAGTAAAGTATATAATGCGATCATCTAGAATTGCATACGGTTGAGTTTTCTCAAAGGCACTATTTGTAATGCCATTAATGACTAGATTTACACTATTGTCCCTTGAGTCTAGTCGCCAGAGAGTATTGTAGCCATATGCTGGTAATGCGGTTTGGCTTTTATTGTTTAAAAAAGGTTGATTAAGAAAAAACAAATAAGGTCCATGTTCCTTAAAAAAAGTAGGTACACTTGATTCGCTTCTTGAAAGTTCTCGGGTTGTGTCAACTTCAAAAACTTGTTGCGGTGCAGCAAATGTTTCAATTGAAATCAGTATCGCAATAACTCCCAACATGTGAGAAAGAAATTTTTTCATTAATTAATCCTTTAAAATCTTGTTTTTATTTGTGTGTCAGAGCCCAAATAAAGGTAGACCCGCAATTGAATTAGCTTCGTTTATGATTTCTACGTTTTAAAAACGAAACGAGTAAACATAAAATATTACTAAAAAGTTACATGGATGTAATAAAAGTGATAAATCAAAATAACATGAATGATTCATTAAACAAATAAAAGGAACATTTATATGACAATAATGAATGTAAATTTAGGCTTTAGGTCATCGTAAAGAACCTTTACTTTTTGAACTCTATTAATGTTTTCCTAATTTATTTTAGTTTTTTATATAGTCACGAAAAAATTTAGAAAATTCTTTTAAATGCCAAATATAAATCCCTTTTTTTACTCTGGAGATGCCAGCTAGGGATACTTTTTTTGGGAAGGGATCCTGTTTTATTAAGTCCGCATAAAGTGATAGTTCCATATCGTAACTCTAAATGTAGTGTTTCTTTAAAGCCTGCTAATCTTAATGTTTTTCTTTAGGCAATAAAAAAGCCTTACAAAGTGTAAGGCTTGAATTGCTCGCTGTAGGTCTAGTTTATACTAGCTTCTTTTTAGTTATTTCTTTTATTATTATTATTTTTATTTGTGTACTTCTTTAACGCGGGGCAATTTATAACAAAGCGAAAAAGCTAACGCAACAACTTTAATAGAGCATTTATACCACGATTTTTTTCGTATAAAGTAACTTTTGTTACAATTAATTATATTTATTGAAATTAAGTGACTGATTACTAATCGCTTATTGTTTTTATATCATAAATAGATCTAATTATTACAGCAACGAATTGATTTAGAACATAGACCCAAAAAATTGCTAATGGTAGAATGCGCGCATATAAAAATGGGAAGATACTTCATGACTGAATTAAAAAACGATACTTACTTACGCGCGCTTTTGCGTCAGCCTGTAGATTACACACCAGTATGGATGATGAGACAAGCAGGGCGTTACTTACCTGAATACCGTGAAGTTCGCAAAAACGCTGGCGATTTTATGTCGGTATGCCGCGATGCTGATCTTGCATGTGAGGTTACCATTCAGCCGTTACGTCGTTTTCCGCTTGATGCCGCCATTTTATTTAGCGATATTTTAACTATTCCTGACGCTATGGGCTTAGGCTTGTATTTCGAAACAGGGGAAGGGCCGAAATTTGAGCGTCCTATTACCTGTAAAGCTGATGTAGAAAAAATAGGCATACCCGATCCAGAAGTAGAATTACAATATGTAATGAATGCGGTACGTACTATTCGTAAAGAATTAAAGGGCGAAGTACCTCTGATTGGTTTTTCAGGTAGTCCATGGACATTAGCGACTTATATGATTGAAGGAGGTAGTTCAAAAGCCTTTACCAAAATCAAAAAAATGATGTTTGCTGAGCCAAAAACATTACACATGCTATTAGATAAGTTAGCGGATTCAGTGATTTCTTATTTGAATGCACAAATTGCTGCCGGCGCGCAATCTGTTATGGTCTTTGATACATGGGGTGGTGTGTTATCACCACGTGATTATAACGAATTTTCATTACAGTACATGGCTAAAATTGTTGATGGTTTAACTCGTCACAATGAGGGGCGTAAAGTACCGGTAACCTTATTTACTAAAAATGGCGGTATGTGGTTAGAGTCTATTGCGGCAACTGGTTGTGATGCAGTAGCGCTTGATTGGACCATAGATATTGAAAATGCTAAAGCCCGTATTGGCGACAAAGTTGCTTTACAAGGTAATATGGATCCTTCAATGCTTTACGCGCCATTACCTCGTATTGAGCAAGAAGTTGACAAAATTCTTGCCGGCTTTGGTGACGGTGGTACTGGACATGTCTTTAATTTAGGTCATGGTATACATCCTGATGTGAATCCAGAACATGCGGGCCACTTTATAGAATCAGTACATCGTTTAAGTAAGCCTTACCATAAGTAATATATTAATAGTTAAGCAATAAATTATAAAGGAGCCTTGTGCTCCTTTATAATAATGAGCTAACTCATTGCTAGTATTTTATTTCATCTAGTGGATATTTTGCTTAAATATCGTCATTATATAGAGTAAATTTATTACTCTCACCCCAAGTTGTAATGTATGACAGACCCTTTAAATAACGAACTTGATAAGCTGAACGAGAGCGATAGCTTGCTAGCAAAGGAAGCCATTTCTTTGCTAGACAAATACCGTAAGCTCGAAGATCGTTATACTGCACTTTTTAAGTTAAACCAGTTATCTCATGACTGTGCAGATTTAAGTATGTTTTATGGTCAAGTTCACCAATCCATTGCATCAGTGATGAGAGCTGAAAATTTTTATATTGCCCTTTATGACCAAACCCTTTCAACGTTAGAGTTCGTTTATGATGTGGATGAAAAAGATGATTATCCTCTAGGTAAGTCACCCCTTGAAGCATTTGAAGGTTCTATGACTTGCTATGTTATTGAAACGGCTAAACCACTCTTGGCGACCCCTGAAATTGTGACTGAATTAGAAACTAATAATTCAATCAAACGTATTGGCTCCGATAGCACTGACTGGCTTGGTGTACCATTACTTAATGATGGTGTTGTTATTGGCGTTATGGCCGTACAAAGTTATTCCGAAGCACTCCGTTACCAAGTCGATGACCTTGAGCTAATGGAATTTACCGCTCAGCATATAGTTACCGCTATGACCCGTTTACACGACCATGAGCGTTTACAAAATGCGGTAAATTCTCGCACTCGCGAATTAATGAAGCAAATTAGAGAACGAGAAAAATCAGAACTATTGCAAGAGTCACTTTTCAAAATATCAGAGTTAACCAACGATGCTACGCTCCATATTGATGAATTTTATTCGATGGTTCATAATATTGTTGGTCAGTTAATTAACGCACAAAACTTTTATATTACTAAATATGAACAACATTCAAAAACACTAACTTTTGTTTATTATTTAGATCAAAACTCTACCAATGCAGCCGTCGACTCGCAGCCTAGGGTATTAGGGAATGGCTTTACCGAATATATTATTCGTACCGGTGAAACTCAATTACTTAATTACCCGAAAATGTATGCCTTGTATCAACAAGGTGAGACAAAAGAGCCACAAATAGAAACTAAATCTTGGCTGGGCGTGCCATTAATACATTCAGGTGTAGTGTTGGGAGCAATGGTCTTACAAAGTTATAATTTAGCAACAACCTTTACCGAACAAGATGCCGAGCTATTGAAATTTGTTTCTCAGCATGTTGCATCAGCGATTCAAAGACGTGACATATTAGAAGTTGAACGACAGTCTCATATCCTTCTAGAGCAGCAAGTTAAGCTGCGAACTGTGGCATTAGAAGACGAAATCAAGCAAAGAAAACAAGCTGAAGAGAAGTTACAACATACGGCGTCGCACGATATTCTAACCGGTTTACCTAACCGTACTTTATTTATTAATTTATTAAACCACGCTATCGCCTGTCATAAACGAAAAGCAGATCTTAAATTTGCTGTGTTGTTTTTAGATCTTGACCGTTTCAAAGTCGTTAATGATAGCTTAGGCCACCATGCCGGTGACTTACTTTTACAAGAAATAGCCAAAGAGTTAAAAGTACTGGTCAGAGACAAAGACACTGTTGCTCGATTAGGTGGTGATGAATTTGTTATCTTGATTGAAGACCTCGAATCTAATCATGAAGCTTATGATATTGCGCAACGTATCACTGATTTTTTAGCGACGCCCTTTACTATTGAAAATCAAAGTATTTTTATTGGCACAAGTATTGGCGTGTTGTTTAATAATGAACGTTATGACAGTGCTGATATTATGCTCAGAGATGCTGATACCGCCATGTATCATGCAAAAGATAAAGGTAAGGGACGTTATGAAGTGTTTGATTCTAGTATGCAGAAAAAAGTGCAACATGCCCTGGAATTAGAAGCCGATATTCGTGATGGAATAGCCAATAGTGAATTTTCTCCTTACTTTCAACCTATCGTTGATTTAAAAACTGAAACTGTTGTTGGTTTTGAAGCACTGGCGCGTTGGCAGAGCAATAAGCGTGGTTTTGTTTATCCCGATGATTTTATCCCGTTAGCTGAAGAAACGAATTTAGTCATGGCGATTGATTTTCTTATTCTGGAAAAGTCTTGTCTACAGTTAAAACAGTGGGAAGCAATCTGTGGTCGTAACGATTTATATGTGAGCTGTAACCTCTATGGTAATCACTTTTTTAGTGCAACCCTGCCCGCAGATATTGAAGAAATAATTCAACGTGTGGGCATTAAACCTAGCCAACTAAGAGTCGAATTAACTGAGCGTGCTTTATTAGAAAATAGTGATTTAGTGCTAGAGAATATGAATACTTTAAAAGTGCTAGGCGTTAAAATTCTGCTTGACGATTTTGGTACCGGTTATTCAAGTCTTAGCTACTTACATCGTTTTCCTATTGATGTGCTGAAAATTGATCGCTCATTTATTAACAACGCTCATGAACATGATAATCATCAAGCAATCATAAAAACAATTATAGATTTAGCTACTAATTTGAATATGGGCACGGTTGGAGAAGGTATTGAAAACTTAGCCGATGCCGAACTACTAACGGCTATGGCGTGTCGGTATGGCCAAGGCTATTATTATGCTAAGCCTATGGCTGCGGCTGATTCTGAAAAATATTTACTCAAGTAGTTTATCTAAATAATACCACCACACCTTATTGGTATTAACAGTACTTTTTCCTTTGACCTGTCAGGTTTAATTGCCATTAGTGTTAACCAATAACTTTGTCACTATACTAGCGTTTTATTTTTACAATCATTATAGTGACGGTCGATATAAATCTACCGATCTTAAAAAAAATTAAGTCATAATATGAAAAAACCAATGAAATTTAAATTAATAGCCAGCGTAAGTTTATTAACTATCGCATTCTTATCTGCGTGTGGACAAAGCGAAAAAGCAACGACAACTGTTGCCGAAAAAGCACCACAAGTTAATGAAAACAATATTCGAGCTCACATAGAATTTTTAGCCGACGATACATTGTTAGGCAGAGATACCGGCAGCGATGGTTACCAAATTGCGGCTAATTACGTAAAGTCATACTTCAAGCAATTAGGTTTAACGCCTATGGGTGAGCAAGCAGGATTTGAGCAGCAAGTTACTTTTCGTAAAGCGTTTCTTGAAGAAAATAGTGCTAAGTTATCGGTAATCAATAGCGATGGTGAAGTTGCGCTCACATTTAAAGATGCGTTTATTATGTCGGGCGACAGTACATCGACAGAATCGGCTATATCAGCGGAAACTGTTTTCATTGGTTACGGCGTTGTTTCTGAAGATTTTGGTTATAACGACTATAAAGATATTGATGTTGAAGGAAAAGTTGTTGTCGTCTTAACAGGCCGTCCAGACGATTTACCTTCAGAAGAAGGCGCTCATATTGGCTCGGGTAGTGAAAAATTAAAAAATGCTGTTAAAAATGGTGCTGTTGGTTTTATCACGATTCATACGCCAAAACGCGATGCAGTACGCACCTTTACTAAAACGGCTAGTTATGCCGATGCACCAAGGCTTAACTGGTTAGATAAAGACGGAATACCTTTTGGTAAACATCCCCAGTTGAAAGGCGGAGCTTATATCAGTGCCGAGTCTGCAGCGGCTTTATTTGTTGGTGCTGAGCGAACCTTAGCGGATATACTTAGCGACGATACAAACAATGTTGCCATTAAAGGTTTTGCATTAAAATCAACCGTTGAAATGGCCAGTAAAAGTCGTCATGAAGAGATCACTAGCCCTAATATCATTGCTGCTATTGAAGGAAGCGATCCAAGTCTAAAAGATGAGTATGTTGTTTTTAGTGCGCATCTTGATCATATCGGTCTTAGTAGTCATGGTGATGAAGAAGATAAAATCAATAATGGTGCGCTTGATAACGCTTCAGGCGTTGCAATACTATTAGAAACTGCGCGTTTGTTATCGGCTATGCCTGAAAAGCCAAAGCGTTCTATTTTGTTCGTGGTGGTAACGGCTGAAGAAAAAGGCTTATTAGGATCTAGTTACTTTGCAACAAACCCAACGGTACCTACATCAAAAATGGTCGCCAATGTTAATTTAGATATGCCATTAATTTTATATCCGTTCGCCGATATTATTGCTTTCGGTTCTACACACTCAAGTTTAGGGCCTATTGTTGCGAGTGCTGCCGAAAAAATTAATTTATCGTTAAGTGACGATCCTATGCCAGAGCAGGCGTTATTTACTCGCAGCGATCATTACAGCTTTGTAAAAGCTGGTATTCCATCTGTATTCTTAATGACGGGCTTTAAATCTAAAGATCCTGAAATAGATGGTGGTGCGGTATTTGGTGATTTTCTTAAAAATCATTATCATCAGCACAGTGATGAAATAACCTTACCTATTCGTTACGATGCCGCGGCAAGTTTTGCCGAAGTGAATATGATGATAGGTTTAGAAATTGCTAACGGTGATAAGCGTCCAACTTGGAACCAAGGTGATTTTTTTGGAAAAACTTTCGCTCAGTAAAACACCTCAATAGAAAATATAAAAACGCAGTGATGAAGATCACTGCGTTTTTTTTGTTTTCTGTTTTAAAGCAACAAGCTACACTATTAATATTATTCTATAAAAAATGATTGATAACCCAATGGATGCTCACCAATATGCGCTTCAAGCCAATGGCTCTTTTGCGCTTCCCGATGCCTGCTTTAAAATTAAAGCCTTAATGGACAATGAAGATTCAAGCATTGAAGACTTTGCTAATGTGATCAGTGTCGATCCTTCGATGACTTCGCGTTTATTACAAATAGCAAATAGTGCGATTTATAGTTTTCCTGGCGAAATAAGTACTATTTCACGTGCCATTACCATTATAGGTACGCAAGCTATTTATAACATGATGTTAGTGGATGTTGCGGCAACCGCTTTTAAGCATTTTTCAAATCAGGCTATCGATTTAAAACGCTTCTGGCGAATGAGTATCTTTTGTGGCTTAGCGACTAAAAACTTAGCCATTAAAGCAGGTATACGAGATATTGAACGGCTTTTTGTTGCCGGACTCTTGCAAAATTTTGGTGAATTGATTGTCGCAAAAATAACCCCTGAGATTGCAAAAAAATGTGAAAAATATTCAGCAGAACAATTGCCTTGGGTATTACAAAAGCAAGCCTTGGGTTTTACTTATACTGATATTTCTGCCGAACTGTTAAAGATATGGCAAATACCTGAAAAAATCATTTTACCGATCCGTCACTTTAATGAAGCGAAAACTATTCAAATTAATAAAGATGTCAAGGTACTCTATTTAGCATCTCGCTTAGCTTTAGTTGATAGTCACCCTGATCAGTTTGATTATGATGATAGTGTTGATGAAAGCTTATGCGCGAATTTAAATATTTCAAGTGATGATTTAGCTCAGGCAATAGTGTTTGCGGCAGAAGAAGCGGAAAATATTCTTACTATTATGAATGGTGGGCTCTTCTCAAAATAGCAAAACGGGGCTGTACAGAAGCGTATCTTGCTAAATATATTATTTTTATCGTCTGTTTTTCAATGGCTTGGCTGGTTGTTGTCTAAGTGCAACTATATTTATACACTTAATTACTAATACCTTCGTTCTAAAAGAAGACATTAATTATAAAGCCTGCTAGCATCAGGCAATTCTTTTTTTCGTATAGTTAATAAACTATACAAAATATGCCCTACAAATAATTATAATTAAGGACATTTATGAGCGCATCGAGAGAGCAGTTTAGCTCTAAACTTGGATTTATTTTGGCAGCAGCAGGTTCTGCTGTTGGTATTGGCAATTTAGTTGGCTTTCCAGTAAACGCAGCTAAAAATGGGGGTGGCGCATTTTTAATCATGTATGCAATATTCGTATTTTTAATTTGTTTACCGGTAATGATTGCAGAAATGGCCGTTGGTCGAAAAACCCAAAAAGAACCTGTTGGCGCCTACAAAGCGTTAAGTGGCGGCAGTAGAGGTTGGGGTATCGCTGGTATATTCGGTGTATTAACTCCCTTTATGATTGCGGTTTTTTATATGGTGCTAACGGTCTGGATTTTTGGCTATGTTGCATTAACACTCGCGGGTAAATTAGATTACTTAGCCAGTGGCAATGGTTTTGGTGAGTTCATCAACAGTCCCTATTTATTTGTTGCTATGTTTGCCGTAGCGGCTATTGTCAACTTCATCTTAGTGGCAGGTGTCAAAGAGGGCATAGAAAAAGCGGCAAAAGTTTTAATGCCAACATTATTTGTGATGTTGTTAATTATGGTGGTTTACGTCTTAACACTAGAAAATGCTTTTGCTGGTGTGAAATTCTTTATTGTTCCTGATTTTGATAAAATTACTCCTTCAGTCATTAATGGCGCATTGTCACAAGCCTTTTTCTCGCTATCACTCGGTATGGGGATTTTAATTACTTACGGTTCATATATTAATAATAAAACCGACATAGTTAATTCTGCAAAACTGGTTGCACTAACCGACACCGCTGTTGCCTTTACTGCGGGTTTAATGATTTTACCTGCAGTGTTTTCATTCAACCCGAATGTTAACCCAGCGGAATTAAGTGACAGCTCAGTCTCATTGATCTTTACTTTTTTACCTAAAATATTTTTAGCATTACAAGTGTCGCTTGGTTATATTGGTGCGAGTGCTGTTGCGGCATTTTTCTTCCTGTTGGTCTTTTTTGCTGCAATAACATCACTGGTATCGATTATTGAAGTACCCGTTTCTTACTTAGTGACTGAAAAGAAACATAGCCGCAGAAAAGCTTTATCAATTTTAATGATTGTTGGTGGCGCGCTAACAGTCTTTGCTATGGTCTCTTTTGGTATGGTGTCATTCTTTACTGAATTTACCAGTTATGCTGGGGGCACACGTTCATTCTTTGACGTGGTTTATGATATTTTCTACGATACTATTTTACCGTTAAACGGCTTTTTATTATGTGTTTTCGTTAGCTATCGTTGGAAAAAGCATAACTTGTCAGAAGAGCTGGCTATTGGTAACGATACCTATAAAGGCTCTTGGGTAGAAAAGTACGTTAACTTTTCATTAGGCACTTTTATTCCAGTCATTGTCTTGGGTATTTTCTTGAATACGGTGACACAAAAATTCTTTGCTTTTAGTATTTTTGGATTTTAGTTTATTAATCTAGACTAAACAGGCAAACGATTTGAACGTAAAGCCGCATAATTTGTTATTATGCGGCTTTATTTTTGGCCATAAAAAATTAAGTTATGAATTCAACGCTTCAAACACATCTTCAACCTATTTTAGTCCGTCTTCAAAATGAAAATAAGCTCGTCGATTGTCAGCGATTATTTCACGGTCGTGGTCATGCTTACCCTGGCTTAACCCATGTTAATGTTGATTGGTTCTCACCCGTTGTGCTTATTACGCTTTACCAAGAGGTTGAAGAGGCTTGGTTAAGTGAACAAGTTATCGTGATCCAACAGTTGCTACCACAATGTCTATCTATCCAAGTGCAGTATCGCAGCCGAAAATTTTCGCCAAGTGAAGTACTCTGGGGAGAAGAGATCACCGCATTAAACGCACAAGAACATGGTTTGCAATATCACCTTAGTTTGGGGAAGGCACAAAATTCTGGACTGTTTCTTGATATGAGTAATGGCCGCCAGTGGGTCAAAGATAACAGTGAAGGTAAAAAAGTGTTAAACCTTTTTGCCTACACCTGTGCTTTCTCTATTGCTGCCATCGCCGGTGGTGCAGAGCAAGTCGTTAATATTGATATGAGTAAAGGCGCTTTATCAACAGGACGTGAAAACCATAAACTTAATAAGCAAGAGGCGAGTAAGGTAAAATATGAAGGTGTCGATATATTTAAGTCTTACGGCAAGTTAAAAAAATATGGTCCTTATGATTTATTAATTTGCGATCCACCTTCATTCCAAAAAGGGAGTGTCAATATCGAGCGAGATTACCAGAAAATTATTAAACGTTTGCCGGTATTAATGGCAAATAATAGTGATGTTATACTCTGTTTAAACTCCCCTGATTTAAGTGAAGACTTTTTGTTAGCTGAAGTTGCTAGAGAGTGCCCTCAGTGTCAATTTCAGCATCGTATTGATAACCCTGAGGTGTTTGTTGAGGCTGAAGCAGGTAAGGGCTTGAAGGTACTTTATTTTCGATATATTGAAATGTCTTAATAAGCCAGACTTAGCTAATCACTATTCGTGCTGCAAGTAATATCAAAAAGCTGCCGGTTACCTTGTCAACAATATGGCTGTTTTCACGTAACTTACTAATGATATTACCGCGCGATAGTGTAAAAGTTACTAGGCAATACCATAAAGCATCAATGCTGCCTACGGTGGCGGTCATTATTACTTTTTGTTCACTGCTGGCATCTCCTGCTAAAAACTGGCTAAATAATGCGAGAAAGAAAATAGCAAGTTTAGGATTTAAAAAGGCAATTAAAAAGCCATCTCGCCAGCCATTTACCTGTGTTTTTGCCGCGGAGTCATCTTGAGAAAATACTTGGTTATTTTTTTTACTTAATAATGATTTTACCCCCAAGTAAAGTAAAAAAGCAGCGCCTGCATATTGAATAATACTAAATATTAAAGGCGATTTAACGATAATTACCGCTATGCCTGTTGCTGTAATCGCCGCGTAAAGTGCAACGCCTAAACCGTGACTAATCGCCGTCGCATAACCTTGTGGTGTTCCGCCAGCGAGGGTGTTTTTGATGACTAATGCTAAACTCGGGCCTGGTGATAAAGCGCCCATCATACAAATAACCACAAAAGATAACCATAAGTGAAATTCCATTAATTATTATTCTCTTTTTTAAAGGATTGAATCGTAATTTTGTCTATTTTACTGGCTCAACGCTAAGGTACGCACACGTAAAAAGCTAGCAAATTTTGGCACACCTCGCGCTGTTTTACCAATGTATTTAAAGGTAATTGTGCTACCAATCTTTGGTGGGTTTTTACGTTGTTCGTCAGTAAAACCACTACCAATTTTAAAGAGTAAGCCTGACTTCATTTTTACTCTTATCGATCCCATCATATTTTTGTACTTGCCTTTACCTGCGATATAAGCAACAACGATCGCTTCACTATCATCATATTGTTTTAATTTTATCAGGTCTTGGCTTCTCCCTATTTTATAATAGGCGGCTTGATGATGTAGCATCAGTCCTTCCCCGCCTTTTTCGACCACGTCTGCTAAACGTTGATTCAATATCGCAATTGAGTTTACTTTCTCTTGTTTTATGATTTGCCAATAGTGATTGTCAGTTGTTGCCATCTCAGCTTTCATTTGCTTAATACGCTCACTAAAAGTACCTGAATGCTTGGGTAAATCAAAAACCATAAAGCGTATTTTCTGCCAACAACTTATTGTGATTTGCTGTTGGGGGGCATGCTTTCTAACACAGCTGCTGATCTTTTCAAATTCAGCACGCTTGCTCCATAGTTCGCCATCAAGATAGGTTAATGGCCAACCTTGAGTAAACCATTTTGGCGCATGGATAAGATTACCGCCACGGGTTAATAAGTTTTTACCGTTCCAATAACCTCGAATACCGTCAAGTTTTTCACTAACAAAATATTCGCTGATCTTTATCGGGGTTTTACTCTCTACTTTATAAGGCGTAGCCAGCTGAATTTTTGGTAACTCTGAGGTGTAGCCTTGTGGCCAAAGGATAAAACTGGTGAATATGGCAAAATATTTTAAGGTGAATATTTTCAAAATTGAACATCCTTGCTCATTTCTCGATAGGTTTTAGTATAGAAGTTTTTATTGCGATTGCTAATGTAATGTTAATTAAATGTACTAAGCTGTTAATGCTAGTTGTTGTTTTATTGCGAAGTTCAAGGAGGAGCTATGTATAAAGTACATTTTAAACTTTTTTTTATAAGTATGACTTTAATTTTTTCTCAGCAAAGCTTTGCTGGGAAAAAACACTGTCAGCGCTATGAAGATAAGTTAGCTAATATTCAGTCTCAGCAAAGACAAGGTCATAGTGTAAAACGAAGTGAACGTTTGAAAAAACAAGAAGAAAGTGCTCGAACAAAATGGTGGCAATGTCAACAAAGTCGATTAAAAAAGCCCATAGTAAATAAGCAAAATAAACAGAAAAAAAAGCCGATAAAAATATCTGTTAAAGGTCAGCAGTTATCGAGAAGTTCAGCTAGTGATATTAAAGAAAACCGTATAGATCCCTTCGAAACCTCAGCTGCGCTGGTCTTAAAATCTCGCTATCAAGGAGAAAAGTTGCGAGCATGGCTGGAGTACTATCAACAGCCAAAGCAATGCTCGCGACCTAAAACAATTAAAAAGTTTGCTTTTTGTGTGGAAAACAGAAGAACACAACAGCTAGCGTTTGATAAAATGATGTTAATAAAATTTTAACTAGCATCATCTTATTAAGGGGTTATTTTAAGTACTGCGCTTTTTTATCATTGTAATGATTAACGAGACTATCAATAGTGGTTTGGTCATAATCTCTTAAGCCACTGAGTAACATGTGCTTTTTACCATGACCAATCACTTTGCCATCAGCGACTAAGTCAAAAGGCAAGGTTGCTTTACCCCGTTTACCGTCAATGAGTAAGCTAGGCGTCGTTAATTGCAATTGCACGTCGGCAAAATCAACTTCATCTAAATGAATAAACATATTCTCGTACATCACCATTGGACGTGTTGGGTTGATCATGACATTTTTTTCAAACATCAATTTCACTAAAATATGTGGAAAAGTATGGCCAGAGAACTCAACGTAGGCGCGGATCAAAGCATCGATCGATTGACGGTTAGTTGTACACTGTCCTGAAGCCTCTATTTTCATATATTCTTTAGCATTATCATCAAGAATACTTGCTGATTCGACAATTTTTTCAGGAAAATTGAGTTTAATGCCATCGGTCACCATACCTGAAAAAGTAAAGCCCATATTTTGTGATAAACCTGACTTTTCTAGCACTAATGAAAAAAGTAAATCACCTGGCACGCAAAAACGTTTTGCATCGGCATCGTGCAGCGGATTGAAATCATCGGCAACTATTTTAGCGAAATCGCTACCTTGCTGACGAGAAAAACTAATTTGATTGTTTGTAATATTACAGTAACGTTCTAGAAACATTTTGCATACATCTATTATGTGAAAACCGCCGTATACTAGCAGTTACTTGTCGATAAATGGAAATTATCTAATAAAAGTAATACTAAGCAGACCAGTACTGTCAGGGCTTTTCTAAAAAATTATTGGCTTAAAGTTTTTCACTAAGGTCTCTTTTTTAAGCTTAGTAAACTTCTTTAGTTGATATTCGCGCTTGCAAGCGAGTTGACGATTTTCTTGGGGCTCAGCGTAAACTAATTCGACCGGCCGCCGAACCCGCGTATATTTAGCCCCTGTTTTATTACAAGTATTATGCTCACCTAAACGGCGAATTAAGTCGGTAGTAATACCCGCGTATAAACTGTTGTCTGCACAACGTAAATAATAAACAAACCAAGTTGGCTTGGCGGTTGGTTCTTTTTTTTGCATACAAGTTGGCTTGGCTGTAAAGGTTTTGCTGATATAACAATAGTATCGCAATTTTTGTTGCTGAAATCGATAAAAAGCTGGCTGTCATTTACAGAGTTTTATACCATGCCCTATAAATTTCTCCATCAAACATACCGAGACAATAAATGACCCATTACGATGCAGGTGCTTTGAGTAAAATGACTGCTCAGTTAGATGAAAACGGACTCGTTCATTACCAATTACCTATAGGCGATCAGCTCATTGATATGAATGCGTTAATTGGGAAAAATATTACTTTAGATTACCAAGGTAAAATAGCGTGTCGTCATTGTGCAAGAGTAACCAAGAAAAGTTATTCGCAAGGTTTTTGTTATCCGTGTATGCAAAAGCTCGCTCAATGCGATATGTGTATTATGAAACCAGAAACTTGCCATCATGCTCAGGGGACTTGTCGTGAGCCTGAATGGGGCGTAAAAAATTGCATGGTTAATCATTATGTTTATTTAGCGAATACCTCTGGCATTAAAGTTGGCATTACTCGCCATACTCAAATACCCACCCGCTGGATTGACCAAGGTGCAACACAAGCTTTAAAACTATTCAGAGTAAGTACACGCTTACAATCGGGTTTAGTTGAAATAGCACTGGCTAAGTTTATTGCCGATAAAACAAACTGGCGAGCTATGTTAAAAGGTGCGGGTGAAATGGTTGATTTAAAAGCGAAAGCACAAGCATTACTACCTGAAATTGCAGCACAGTTAGACGATATTAAATTACGCTTTGGTGAAGACGCCGTTGAATTACTTGACGAACCAGTAGTCAATTTGAACTTTCCTGTTGAACAGTACTTAGAAAAAATCGGCTCTTTTAACTTTGATAAAACCCCCCAAGTCTCAGGATTATTGCAAGGGATAAAAGGCCAATATCTTATTTTTGATAAGGGGGTTATTAATATTAGAAAATTTGGCTCTTACCAAGTTGCCTTAACCGTTGAAGACTAATTAGACTTTTTCTGAAAATAAGTCACTTATTATTAATATAGTGTCTATACTTGAGTAAAATTTAGGTTATTGCTAATACCTTGTATATTATTGAAAAACTGAGCCATCAGCGGGTGTTAGCTTTCAATTTATTTGCTGAGTGTTTTATTTTTATATAAAAACAACCCTATATTTCTTGTTAGGATTTTTGTTATGAATGCTGTTGAATACGCCGAACAGGCGAGTGAAATATTTGTATTGTCGGATTCTTTTATCCGCATTAAAGAGTTAATTGATAACGAATCATCAACTATTGATGATATAGCGGATGTTATTTTACTTGATCCCGCCTTGTCAGCGACTATTTTAAAGCTCTCAAATAGCTCTTTTTTTAACTATCCTGGTAAAATAGACACTATTTCTAAAGCGGTTTTAATCTTGGGTATTACCGAAGTTTACAACTTAGTTATTGCTTATTTTACCACTGATGCCTTTAGAAAACTAAAAGCCAGTCCCGAATATTTAGATGACTTTTGGGAGCGTAGTGTTGACTGTGCATTAACGGTTAAATTTTTAGGCACTAAACTAAACGTACCTAATGCGGAACGATTATTTATTTTAGGTTTGCTGCATAATTTAGGCGAATTAGTCATACATCAATTTATGCCTGAAAAAGTAGAACAATGTAAGCATATTAATTCAGATGAATTGCCTTGGACTAAACAACTACAAACACTGGGTTTTTCCTACGCTGACATTACCGCTGAATTATTAAAACAATGGCAACTTCCTTACAGCTTGATTGAACCTATACGTTATCAAGATGAAGAGGAGTTTCAACATAGTACCGACGAAACTAAGTTACTTTATATTGCTAAACGAATAATGACACTGAACCACCAATGCAAAAGTCATTGCCAAGCCGATGTCATTAGTGATGAAAAACTCGATGCGTTATCAGTGCAACAAGAGCTGTTGCGTGATGCCAGCGACTTCTGTGATATGGAACGTTTAAGTATCCTTGCTGTACTTAACCCAAGTGCCTCTATGCTTTATTAACCGCTATATCTTTTGATATAATAACTGTGGGTGAGGGCAGTGATCTATTTAGCAATAGCTTTTCTTTGCTGAGCTAACCTCATCTCATTTTTTATTACACTTACCTTGTCTGCGCAGCTAATACACTCATTAATCATGAGTTGTCACCGAGTAATAAACCTCTTAGATAGCAGAACTGTCTTTGCCATCCTTGCTAATTAACCTTTCCTTGCCTAACACCGCTAATAGTTTTATTTAACAAACGGGACTTCCTTGCATGCTAATTAATGATCACCGCCACTTAAGTTGAGAATCTCAGGCAAGTGACAGCCTTAATATTCAATGAATTGCAATTCCCCCATATTCTTTGACTGCCATTTAACTTGAGAATTGTTCACATTACTGCCTTATAGATTGAGATTTATTACATTATGAGATCGCATACATTACACAAACAAAAGTATGCTAAGAAGAAAAAGCAATATCTAGCTGTTTTTTTGTGGTTATCACTACCATAGGAGCGTATTAGGGGGATAACTTTATATAAATGTATTATTTAAGAGGTAAGTTCTTGCCAGATTATATGAACCTAGGTAAAGGTTTTATACTTTATTTTGATAGCCAACTAAGCCAATATTGCACTTTAGAGGCCATGAGTACGCAAAAAATGCACGTACTCATGTACTCAGAGTCACAATGACTTTACTTAATCTAATCTAACCGTCGCAAAAGCCATCAGCAGTCATACACTTTTGAATTATTAACGATCACTAAGTGCGCATACCCGACATTAGCCTAAGATGTTTTGCGATATATTTTCTAATGCTTAATAACTAAAGAGCTTGAAACAATTAAATGCTTTTTTGTATGTATTTTAGCCGCAACCCTTCAGAGGGTCTGAGGTTCGATTTATGGGTACTTTCTTTGATTTACATGTAACACTGTATATTCATACAAAAAGATACCTTAAATCGGATTACAGGCTTTCTTCATTAAGTATAACTTGTTATAATGTTGATATTCAGGCAAAAAAAAAGAACACTCAAATACTACGCCAATAGTATCTAAAAGTTCTTTTTCTAGGGTATTAATGTCTTTGCTCTGAATAAAATCTTGTCTTATAGACAAGAAACCGTTATTCCGAACAAATTCTAGTTTATCTGTCTTCACTATTCAATATAAAACAACCCTTAAAGGGGGAATTTATGACAAATAAACGTAAAATAGTAGATGCAAAAGCAGATAGTAAAGGTAATATTTCAGCTGTAAAACTTGAAGGGAACTCTAATTGGACAAGCATAAATAAAGCAAAAGAAATGACTAAGAATAATGTCGTTGATGCTGTTTATGTAAACCCGTCAAAATCTTCTGACTATATCAGGCAGCGACCTGATAAAAGTAAGTCTAATAATTTAGATGATTTAGCAGGTTTATAATTATTGTTGCGAAGGCAGCTAATAATGGCTGCCTTTAATTGTTCTTTTACAAGGAATATCAAATGAAGTTTTCAGGTAAATCTGTACGTTCATTAGCCAAATTAATAAAAGTAGCTGGTTCTGCCAGCAAAGTTAGACTTACTGTTAATCTTAGTGGTCTTTCAAAAGAATTATTGTTGAAATTAGGGTTCAATGAAAAACCTAGTGTTGGCGATTATTTGGTTCCATCAGTGTTAGGTAAATATACAAGTTTCAATGTCAACGGAGCTGTTAAGATTCGAAAGGATCTACCTTTAGAGCCTGAGTCTGTTATGTTTCACAGTTCTTCAAGAGACTGGCATGGTGGGATACATTCTGGAATTAGAACAAGAACTATAGACAAATACCCTCGTGAGAACATTCCAGCCCCTTCTGAAACCTTTGAGATAATAACAATTAATGGAAACTCATTTATTTCTTCGGCTGAAATAGACCTTAATGATGGGGACGAAACAAGAAATATTCATTTAACTAATATAATGCTTGAATGTTTTTCGGAGTTTGAAATATATGATCTAGATAAAGAAGAGATCGTAGGTCCACGATTAAAGCGATTGCAGTGGGATATTTTACCGTCAGGTGAATGCCCTTGGAGCAAAGCTAAACCTATTATATTAAAAAGAACAGAGCATCTAAAAGACAATGATAAAAAAGTAATTGAGCACAGAATGAAAGTTATCTCTAGAAAAAACCCCGATTTCTTGGCTACAGGGCGTGCTGGATTTAGCGGGTACTTTGTTTACGGCTTTAAAGATCTAGATGTGTATGTTCTAGAAAGTATGGAGCTTGATAATGCAACTTATGTATTTAATAGTGAATGGGAAACTATATCAAAATTGACAAAAAGCCAAATAATTAATAGTGATTTGCCGCATAATCGAATTATTCATAATAAAAAATGGAATTTTTCTGTCGGGCGTGCAATATCAGGCAATTGAATATAGAAAAACTTTCTGGGTAAACCATAGATACACAAACTAATGAAAATTTGATTGTTAGGATTAGGGCCTAATGTCTCGAAAGTGCCTTGAGTTCAAATGGTCAATGCAATGCTATCCTTAAACAAAGGAGCGCAGCTATGAAAAGAAGAACTCGTATTATCTATACTGCTCAGCAAAGAGCTTTAATGTGGGAAAAATACCAACAAGG
>NZ_JACGVN010000064.1:0-386 GCF_014077245.1 Colwellia sp. BRX8-9 | reverse complement strand
CCAGATTTGAACTGACGACCTTCGGGTTATGAGCCCGACGAGCTACCAGACTGCTCCATCCCGCGTCCGAATGTCCTAATACCTTCTTAGGAAAGCCAAGTTGTTTTAATTCAAACTTAAGAATTAACTCTTTATACTTGAGTTAAAGTTGGTTATCGGAGCCCATATCTAATTGAAAGGGAACTGACGACCTGATTTTATACTTATATCTTAAGTTGGTTGTGAGAGCCCATATCTTTCGAGAGGGAACTGACGACCTTCAGTACAAACACTCTTTATACTTGAGTTAAAGTTGGTTGCGGGAGCCAGATTTGAACTGACGACCTTCGGGTTATGAGCCCGACGAGCTACCAGACTGCTCCATCCCGCGTCCGAATGTCCTAATA
>NZ_JACGVN010000058.1:0-433 GCF_014077245.1 Colwellia sp. BRX8-9 | reverse complement strand
TATCTTCTTGATTGGCTTTTCTCGCAATACGCTCATTAAGAACACGCATAAACCAACTTATATCCATTAATCGACTGCGATAGCAGGCTACCGTATTTTTTAATGTTGGAAGTAAGTATTCGGCAATCAATTCACCACGGCAATATTGTTGCGTTAAAAAAGTGCCTTTAAATATTTTATGCCAACGCTGTAATACTTCTTCTGTCGACCATGATTCAGCCCTTAGCTCATCAATAAACAACACTAAGTGACTATGATTACTCATAACCGCATAAGCACATACATCAATAGCGAAAACTTGACTTAAACTAAGTAACTTATCTTCAATCCAGCCTCTGCGGTGCTCAAAACTCTTACCTGTGAGTTTATCTTCACCGCAAAGAAAAGCTCGGCGAACACAGCGAGAAATGCAGTGGTAATATGGGGTATCAAC
>NZ_JACGVN010000027.1:0-51819 GCF_014077245.1 Colwellia sp. BRX8-9 | reverse complement strand
GTCAGCAAACAATGAATCATCTAAATTAAGTTCATCCTCACATAGGTCCATTGAAAGTTCATCATCAAGTGATAATTCATCATCAAGCGATAATTCATCATCAAGTGAAAGTTCGTTATCTAAAGCAGCAAGAGGTTCTTCAGCTGTGTCTGCTGGTTTGGCTTTTTCTTGAGCAACAGCTTTTGATTTTTTAGGCTTAGCTACAGCTTCAGTTTCTCCACCTTTTTGACGGCGCAAGAACCAAAATACAAGACTCAAGACAAAAAATGCTGGTAGCGTTGACATTAAGATCTGAAACCAAAGCTGCGAGGTTATGCCTTCATTTTCAAGTTCAGCTTTTTGCTTCTCTAATAATAACGCTTGCTCACTCGCTTCTGCCATTTTCAATAGTTCTTGCTGAAGTGACATGATCAGTGCTAATTGAGCGTTTTGTTTTTCATCTTCTATAGTTGAAGCTTCTTTAAAAACATTCAGCTGCTGATTCACCGTTGATATTTTTTCATCAACAACTGCATTTTCTTTAAGAATAGCCTGCAAGCCATCAATTGAATCTAAAACATCATTTTGGATAGTTTCTAAACGAACGGTTTGCTTAGAGTTTATTTCTTCAAGCTGTGCATTGATTTCTTTTTTAGTCGCGTCTAAATCTTCCTTTTTAATGGCAAGTTCAGCAGGAGGAACAATTTTTTTCTTAACAGTTTTAGCAACTTTCTTTTGCCATGTTTTATCATCAGAGGTTGACTTACTTTTTGCCGCAAGAGGATTTATGGCACGCATCTCACTAACAGACGGCAATTTTAAGTACTGGCCATTGTTAAGATGGTTTAAGTTATTTTCTTTAAATGCTTGCGGATTTTTTTGATATAACGCCTGCATTACTTGATAAACAGACAAAGTAGGGTCTGGACGAACTTTTAAAGCAATGTTCCACAGGGTATCTTTTGAGGTAATAGGCCCGTATTGATCGTACGGAAACATATCCGTCGCCTTGGGGCCCCGAATACGAATACCGCCTTCTTCAAAGGCGAACAAAGAAACACTATACGTGGTAATGCTTATAAATATTACCTGCCACAGGCACAGGCGTAATAATCGATGCATCAAGTTTTCCTAATTATTTTTATTTACTGCCAATTGTTTGGCACTTCAAGCCTAGAGAAAGTAAAGCAAATTTTATTCCAACCCTACACCTGCTGTTTATATCATAGCAAGTTAATACACATTTTTTTAGTAATAATGAAACAAAAAACTCGTCGTTAACTATAACGACGAGTTTTGATTTTTCTTTAATAAATCTTAAGGTTAACTCAACTTTAACGCTAACTCATTTATTAAAGGGATGTTATGAAAGGTAGTCTTTAACCAATAATTCAGCAATTTGTACACTGTTTGTTGCCGCACCTTTACGTACATTGTCAGCAACAACCCACATATTGATCCCACAACTATGACTAATATCTTCACGAATACGACCAACATAAGTGGCATCTTTTCCGCTTGCATCGCCTATCTGTGTTGGAAAGTCTTCGTCATTACGACAAACAACAATACCTTCAGCTTGCTCAAGCAAATCTTTAACTTCTTCTGCTGAAATCGGTGATCCCGTTTCAATATGTAAGGCTTCACCGTGACCAAAGAATACCGGCACACGAACCGCGGTTGGATTAACAAGAACGTTTTCATCGCCTAGAATTTTTTTCGTTTCCCAGACCATTTTCATTTCTTCTTTGGTATAACCATTATCCATAAAGACATCAATTTGCGGGATAACATTAAAAGCGATTTGACGAGGAAAATGTTTAGTCTCAACAGGTTTTCCGCTTAACAAGTCTGCAGTCTGCTTAGCTAATTCGTCCATTGCTGCTTTACCACCACCAGAAACTGATTGATAAGTAGAAACATTAATACGATTAATACCAACAGCATCATAGATAGGTTTTAGCGCGACCATCATTTGAATAGTTGAACAATTAGGGTTAGCAATAATATTACGGTTTCTATAATCAGCTAATGCACTTGGGTTAACTTCAGGAACGATTAGCGGAATATCTGCGTCGTATCTAAACTCAGAAGTATTGTCTATAACAATACACCCTGCTTCACCAGCAATAGGAGCAAACTTAGCTGAAATTGAGCCACCCGCAGAGAAAAAGCCAATTTGCGCTTGACTAAAATCAAAATGGTCAGCATCGAGTACTTCAATACTTTGACCATTAAAGTCAATAAATTCACCTGCTGAACGAGCACTCGCCAACGGGTATAATTTATTGATTGGAAAATCACGTTCTTCTAATATTTCAATGATGGTTTTACCCACCAAACCTGTAGCGCCTAATACGCAGACATCAAATTTCTGTGCCATGTCACTCTCTCTTTGCTTTGAAGATTAGTACTTTATATACGTTAAATAAGTTACTTTTTAAGAAAACCAAGATGATGTGGCACATCACTCTTGGCTTGATTTGTCATGCTTACTTTAACCGCAGAAAACTCCCTGCGAGCCGGATAAGTTTTCCGAATGTGGTCAAAGCCATGACTTAAAATTGTTTCTCTGAAAATTCCATCATCACGACGTACATCGTAAACCATTTTTACGAGCTGGTTTAGTAGTATTTGCTCGAACGGTTGATTAATTTCAACTTCGGTTATTGAGGCGCGTGGTAAAAAATCACTTAGGTGCTTTTCTATCGGTATATTCAGTTGTTGACATAATGCCTGATAGAGCATTTCTGTACCACGTGCTTTTCCTTCTAAGCTATAACCTGCAATGTGCGCAGAAGATATTTCAGTGTAGGCAATAAGTTCATGTAATATATTAGGTTCATTTTCCCAAACATCTAAAACAACTTTCAAACCATGCCCTTGTTTTTTAAGCGCCAGTAACGATTTATTATCGATAACTTCACCGCGACAGGCGTTAATAAGAATTTGCTTTTCGTGCAGTTGCTTTAAACGTTTTTCATTGAGTAAGTGAAAAGTTGGCTGTTCGCCATTTTCAATGATGGGAACATGCAGTGAAATGACATCACAAGCTAAAACATCATCAAGTGATGAGTAATGGCGTTGGTCTTTAGTATTATTTGTCTGTTTTGCGGCGAGTAGTGGATCGCAAATTAAATACTTAATACCCAGTGCCGATAATTTTTCACTTAAACGAGTACCGGTATTACCCCCACCAACAATACCTACGGTTAACGAGAACAAATCAATTAAGTAACGTTCGGCTAAGACAACCAAGGCACTGATCACATATTCTGCAACAGAAATAGCGTTACAGCCTGGCGCTGCGGTAAAAGTAATGCCCCGTTCAGTTAAATAGCTCTGATCAATATGGTCAACACCGATTGTTGCCGTACCAACAAACTGACAAGTTGAATTGCTTGCTAATAGCGCTTGGTTAACCTTAGTAATCGAGCGCACTAATAAAACATCCGCACTTTTGACCTGTTGAGCGGTTAACTCACGACCAACAAATGGGTGTAATTCACCTAGGTCGCCAAAGAACTCTTCAGCAAAAGGCATGTTTTCATCGTAAAAAATCTTCATGGTTTATAAACCTAAAGTCATTATTGATCTGATGAGGGTTATTGTATCTTAAATGCAAAAAAGCCACTATAAAGTGGCTTTTTAAATAACAAAATAATACTGAGTCTTTTAGATGTAACCAAACAGAAAAACGCGGTTAATTATATTCAAAGCGTATTTCTGATTTAGTTAAACACTAAATGACAAGGTATCGTTGTTTGTCATTATTTATATTTTTTCATCACTAAAGTAGCGTTAGTGCCACCAAAGCCAAAGCTGTTAGACATAATCAAATTAAGTTCAACATCACGTTTTTCAGTAACAATATCTAGGCCTTGCGCTTTTTCATCTAAGTTATCAACATTGATAGACGGAGCAACAAAACTGTTTTCCATCATCAGTAATGAATAAATAGCTTCATGAACACCCGCCGCGCCGAGTGCATGACCCGTCATTGCTTTGGTTGCACTAATTGCCGGTGAATCTTTACCAAACAATTCTTGAATTGCGCCAAGCTCTTTAACATCACCAACAGGTGTAGAAGTACCGTGAGTATTTAAATAATCAACTTTGCCTTCAACACCTTGCATGGCTTGTTGCATACAACGTACTGCGCCTTCACCACTTGGAGCGACCATATCGTAACCGTCAGAAGTTGCGCCATAGCCAACAATTTCAGCATAGATATGTGCACCACGAGCCAAAGCGTGTTCAAGTTCTTCAACAACAACCATACCGCCGCCGCCTGAAATAACGAAACCGTCACGGTCAGCGTCATAAGTACGTGAAGCAAGTTCTGGCGTATCATTACGACCCGCAGATAAAGCGCCCATACCGTCAAACATCATCGCTAGAGACCAATGAACTTCTTCACCACCGCCAGCAAAAACAATGTCTTGCTTGCCCAGTTGAATAAGTTCCATGGCGTTACCAATACAGTGTGCACTCGTTGCACACGCAGAGCTGATTGAATAGTTAACACCTTTAATTTTAAAAGGTGTTGCTAAACAAGCTGAAACGGTACTGCCCATAGTTTTAGGCACAGCATAAGGGCCAACACGGCGAATACCGCGATTACGGAGTGTATCCGTGGTAATAACAATATTTTCTGAAGACGCGCCGCCTGAGCCAGCAACAATACCGGTACGAACATTTGATACTTGGTCTTCAGTTAGTTTGGCATCATTAATGGCTTGTTCCATAGCGATGTAAGCATAACCTGCTGCATCACCCATAAAACGAAATGCTTTGCGATCAATATGATCTTTAGGCTCAATCGTGGGCTTACCCCAAACATGACTTTTTAAACCAGCTTCTGCAAAGCTTTCAGATTTACTAATACCTGAACGGCCTGCTTTAAGAGATGATAAAACTTCTTCCGCATTGTTACCGATACTCGATACAATGCCTAATCCGGTGATCACTACACGTTTCATTTGAATAACCATTTAAAAATTGAAAAATCAGGCATATCATACAGAAATTTGCCCACAAACTGGTCTGCTCAGTGTACACGTGTACACTGGTTTTTACAATTTTATGACAGACACATTTAATTCACGTTAAAATACTATCTTTAGCGCTTGAAAACCAATGGATTTAATAAATACTTGTGATTAAACAACAAAAAAATTTAAATACGCCGCTTGAAAGAAAAGGCTATCAAATTAGACCCATTATTAAGCAACCCGAAAGTGTTGCCATTATTGGTGGTGGCATTGCTGCTGCCTGTGTTGCTTATGCATTGACTCAAAAAAATATAAAAGTAACACTTTATTGTAAAGATAAAGAAATTGCCCAAGGCGCTTCGAGTAATCATGTCGGTGCGTTATTTCCACTTATTCATCAACAAGTTGATGACATTAGCTTGTTTTACCAACAGGCATTTTGGCATGCACTAAAATGCTATAAAGACTTACACAGCAAAGGGTTTGTTTTTAGTCATGATTGGTGTGGCTTACTTGAAATTTCCTACAAAACAGCTTTAGAAAAAAGACAAAAAATTTTCGAGCAAACCAACCCTTGGTCAAAAGAATTAATTACCAGTATAAATGCAGAGCAAGCATCACTATTAGCCGGTATTACACTTGAACACGGGGGGTTGTTTATGCCCAGCGCTGGCTGGATAGCGCCCGGTGAATTAGTTCAACAGCTATTTAATGCAGCACAGCAAACTCAGCAGTTGTTGATAAAAAATCAAGTAAACATTACCGCACTTAACCAGCAAGACGACAAAAGTTGGCAGCTAACAACAAGCAAAGGCACAATAAATGAAAAAGTTGTTATTTTTTGCGGCGGTGCTGAATCTATTAAACTCAATATTATTGATGAATTACCACTGAGTTCTGTGCGTGGTCAAATAACGAATATGGCAACGAACGAGCAGATCAAAAACTTATCTACCGTTATTTGCCACAAAGGTTATCTAACACCTGCACACCAGCAACAACATTGCATCGGCGCGACATTTGAAAAGGACAGTTTCGATATTGTGGCTACAGATGCTGGCGATCAATATAATTTAACCATGTTAGAAAAGTGCCTGCCTAAATTAATATCATGGCGCGAACAAGACGTTACCTCGAGTAAAGCTCGTTTACGCTGTATGACACCAGATCACTTACCCGTTGTGGGCGCTATGCCTGATATAGCCCAGCATAAAAGCAGCTATGCCCATTTAGCAAAAGATAAAAACTGGCGTTATCAAGAACCTGCACCTGTGATTAAAAATCTATACGTACTTACCGGCTTGGGTGCTAGGGGCTTATGTACAGCGCCGCTATTAGCCGATATTTTGACTGCTGATTTAACGGGTGGCGAATATCCTGTTGGCAGACAAGAACTTTTCAACTTATCACCCAACAGGTTTGTTATTCGCGATATTATTCGTCGTAAATATTTATAGTCTTTAATAAAGGCTGTTATGACTAAACCGATACAAATGATTGTTTAAGGTCTAGCCAATAGTCTTGTACTATTTTTCTATCTTGCGGGCTCAATTCGGTACGGGCTGCTTGCAATTTTTCATCGATACTTAGCGCAAGTTCTTGAGAGAGTGCTTGCGACTCATCACCAAATTCAATAACAGATAAACTGATAAAGCCGCGTAAATAGCTGCTGGCAAATAATTGGTCATCACTGTTATCTTGATCAAATAAATTATCTAAATATAGATAAAGGGCAGCAATATTTTCAAACGATTTTTTTTCTTCAATTGACATAATTCTACTTACTGTTAAGTTTTAAAAAATTTATGATTAGTTGTAAACATAGATTGAAAGCCCATTATTGTGGACTTGCTACCGGGTATAATACTTGATCATTGTATCCTGTTATTACCGGTAAATACCCTGAAAGCTCGATATCTAAATCACTATCACCGGTATCAGCAATTAAGGGTCTTGATGCTAATGCTGTTAATTTCGCTTTCGTCGCTATAATTAAAATATTATCTTTGCCGATGGCGCGAACCACTCGTGGACTGAGCTGTTGATTACCTCGACCAAATATATGACCTTGTCCACCAATTAACGTGATCACCAACTTAATTGTTTTATTATCGGCTTTCGCCGAGGTTATTGCTTGCCATAATTGCGGCTCGGTTACATCACTGGCAATTAAATGTTGCTGTTCAACCAGATCAACGCCCAGTAAAGTATTATCTAGCGCCAACTCTTCCATTAAAAAAGCGGTGGTTGAGCCTGAGCCAATCACAAAAAGCTCATCGTCCATTTCATTAATAACATGAGCAGCAATGTCTTGCAGCACTAGCTCATCAAGTTCTTTGCCACCAGATTTAACCGCTTGAACATAGCGTAACTCAGCCGGAATTTGCATTTCGCCATAGCGTTTTGCTTTAACAATACCTTCTCGAAATAACGATTCGTCGATATCCATAACATCAGCTTCGGTAAGGGTAACTAACTGATTAGTCAGCATCATCTCTACTACCCGCCCCGCAGCTTTTGGCGTAACGGCATAGACACCTGAGTGAATTTTACAGCCCGCAGGAATACCTAGCACAGGAAATTTGTCGCCAACAATTTTACAAACATTGCGGGCAGTGCCATCACCACCAGCAAATAATAATATATCTACGTGCTCTGCTAACAAGGCTTTTACAGTATTTTCAGTGTCTTCTGCCGTGGTATGTTCAGGCTTATCGGTTTGAAAAACAACTTGGGTTTTAAAACCAAGTGCCTGAGCGGCCATCTCTCCCATAAGATCATTAGCACAATAAACGATAATGTCATCTCGATAAGGTAGAAGTATTGACAGTGCTAAGCTTGCTCGCTGATTTGCTTTTGCGGTAGCTCCAAGCGCTAGGGCTTGTTCTGCAATGCCATCTCCATCGCTTCCTTTCAAAGCAACACTGCCGCCAATGCCAGCAATAGGATTGATAATAAAACCAAGTTTAAACATGAGTAACAGTCTCTGAGTGATTAAATGTTGCGTTGGCAGAAAATTGGGTGATATTCAAAGGCAACGATACGTTATAAAAATTAGCCAGTGCGTCAATAAATGCTTGAGCGCGAACAGGAAACCCATGATGCAAATATTGTTGCACTTGCTGAAAAACATTTTCTTTAAAAGTAATAGTATCGGCAGCTGCACCATTGAGGTTGTCAGCTGAAACATTAAATTTTTTCCCTGCTGCCACACTAAAAGCCCACTCAATTGCTTGTGGTTTAATTTCTACCCGTTCAAATGTTTTCTGTTGCTCCGCATCTCTACCGTCAGGCATATACCAATAACCAAAATCTTCTAATAACCGACGTGCTTTTCCAGCCACACACCAATGTGATACTTCATGTAAAGCACTGGCATAAAAACCATGAGCAAAAATAATTTGATGATAGTCACAGGAATTACTTGCCGGACTATACAAAGGCTCGTCGTCGCCTTTAATCAAACGAGTATTGGTGCTGGAACTAAATGTGTCATTAAAGATTTGAATTAAATCTTGGTAGGGTTCTGGCATTTTTATATTCTGGCATATAGGTAAAAAATAGACGAGGTATTCTAACCAAAAGTCATTCGGCTTGCACTGGCTATTTTAGCTAAATAAAGCATTTAGATAATGAAATTAGATGCCGGTAATTGGATACTTTTCAAGGGTGATTTTTTAATTATAAATGTTTATTCTTTTATAACGACATTGCGCTTTTTATTTGTTATGTTGATGTAACAAATGCAAAATTATTGTTAAGTAGACACAAGATATCTGTGTAATTTCTTATCGGTTAAATAAGCATAAAAAGGATTGAATATTACATGGATAGGGAATTAGTTAACTATGGATCCAATAAATGGACTTAAGCTCAAAGCCTTCTTTTTAACAAATAGTGTAGTAAGTAATATTGCAAAAAATGAAGTTCACCACTCTACCCTCCAGTTTACCGACCTAGTTAAAACCTGTGGTATTGATATCACGTTAGCAGAAACCTTACCTAATAATGAGCTAATAACAGTTTTTGATTTGATTTTTATTGATTTACAATTCTATATTTTGACAGATAATATTCCAATGGAAATACAGCAACTTACCTCTAGAGTACGGGTTGTTTTTTTTAATGCTACCGATAATTTATGTGATGAAAAACAACTGTTGATATCGAGCATTGCTGGGATATTTTATCAAGGTGAACGCATTGACATTATTTTGCGTGGTATTACAAGATTACAAAAAAATGAGCGATGGTTTAAACGAAAAACCATGAATAGTGCGCTCAGTGAGTTACTTGTTAAAGTGAGTAAATTAAATCAACTCCCTGCAAATCAACAGCAACAATCAATAAGCTTACCCAGCCTGACACGACGTGAGAATACCATCATTGGTTTAGTTTCTCGTGGTGCAAAAAATCAAGAAATTGCTGATCAGCTTCACATTAGTCCCAATACAGTAAAAACGCACCTTTATAGTATTTTTAGAAAAACCCAATCAAGAAATCGTATTGAACTGATCAGTCGGACACAGGATTATCTCTTTACTGCGAATTAATATCATCAGCTCTAAATATAATACAAACTAAAAGGCCAGTGATTAATCACTGCCCTTTTAGTTGTTGCGAATAACGCTTAAACGTCAGCACGCCATACATTTCGTGCGATGCCTTTAATGACTAATTCAGTGATCGCTTTTTCAATCGCTTGTTGCACACAAACATGCATAGGTTCGTTATCACTATAACCGCCTTCCATTTCAGCTAAACGTTTAAAACTGATATAACGGAAAAATCCAGCGCGTACTTCTTGGCTCAGCACTTTTTTACTGGTAGATACCGACACAAGCACTTGCCCAGTGCGCACATCAACCGCACGCATATAAACGGTGATCTGATCTTCACGATATAGCTCTGAAGCACCAATGCCAAAATATTCAGCACCAAAGCCTCCGGTTTTAGTATTGGAGTCATAACTGATAATACCGCCTTCAAGCAGTATTTTAGCGGTGGTCAATGGGGGTAATTCTATATTTTCTGTCGCTTTGTTTGCTTGATTAGCTGCGCGGGTAATTTTTCGTTCAGTTAATACATTTTGTAAACCTTCACGCTCTACCGGTAAAAACCAATCAGAGTCACTTAACGCCTGCATCAAAATAGAGGTAGCGCCTTGAGTTACCGCAGTAGAGAATGAACTGACATTAGCTTGCGGTTTGTATTGTCCTGTTTGGTCTCGATAAGCATACACTGAAACGGCTATTGGTCCTTTAGGTTTAGGTAAAGCCTTTAGTTCTTTAAAACTTTCTAACGGCATCATTTTTGTTGCTAATGACTGCTTAGGAGGAAATAAATTACTCGCTGAATCCAATACACTACAGGCCGATAACAGGCCAACTAGGGTCACGATTATAATTTTTTTCATTGCTTATCCAAACTTCGGTATTTCAATTATGGTTACTTTACCTGTTAATAAATCAGTAATTTCGATAGTTATGCTGTCACTGTTAGCAGATAAAATATCAATTTGATAATCGCCACTAAAAAAAGTGGTGTCGCCTTCATTGTTAAATACCGCACTTTCACCTAAAACAGTGTCTTTATATTGACTGACAATATCGCTAATTGTTGCCCGTTCAATAGCATCTGATACTTTTTCTTCAAAGCTTTTTTTACTCTGCTCGGCTTTATGTTTATTTTGTGCTTGTGCTTTACTTAACAAAAAGCTGCCGTTTAATGCACTACCACCAAAGCTTGGATTAATGGGTGTATAAACTAATTCTGAGCTCATTGCGTAAGCGCTTAAGCTAAGGTGAATCGCTAAAGCTAATATTAATTTTTTCATGGCTACTTTCCTTATGACTAAAAACCATTCCCAGCCATATCAATATTATTTCGACTATATTGAGGCTGCGACATTGCATCGATTAATATAAATATCGCTTGCTCTACTTTTTCTTTGACCGGTGATTGGCGTCGCCCAAAGTAAGTGACATAAATAATACGACGGTTAAGCACTAAACTAAGCTTAGTGCCTGCTCTGGGTACAATTTGTTCTATTATTTGAACATTTATGCCTTGCGTGTTTGGTACGTCATGCCATAACTGACTAAATTTAAAGTAAAAATCATGTCCTAAACGACTCTTGGTATTATCAAGGAGTAACCCCCCTATTTCAACTTCACTAGACGAATGGCTAGAAGGCGAAAATAACGATAAAAGGATGATCAAGATTAAAGATATATATTTAAGCATATTAAGAGACATAAAAAGGGGCCTGTGGCCCCTTATCCAAATTTAGATTAACAAGTCATTACTGCTGTACAATGACCGCAGAATTCCAATCACCCATTTGCGTGATAGAAACTACGCCAGAATCACTAATAAAAGATCCCTCAACAACGTTGCCATTACCCACTTGGCTTATGTTAAATGCAATATTGTCGCCGCCAATAAGCATAGCGCCGCCATCAGTTCCATAGATTAAGTTTTCATCACCTATTTGTTCGATACCAATTTCGTGGTTACTGCCTTCAACTAGAATATCTAATGAGTTTAATTCGCCGTTTTGAGCAATATCTATGGTATTCGCATTACTACTAAGAATAGTACTTAACACCACTACCGCGTCATTAGCAAAACCCGTTTGAGCGATTGAAATTTCATTTTCGCTTGTGGTCAAGACATTGTCATCAGCTGAAGCTTCTAAAACAGCAACATTTTCGTCGCCAGATTGCATCACGTCAATGTTATTGTTATTACCATTAAAGTTAACAACGTGGCTTTCATTTAAGTTACCCATTTGAACAGAAGTGTATTCATTATTAGTACCAATAGCGCCAATATAACTGCTGTTACTATCGCCTACTTGTATATAGTTAAAGTCGTTTTCATCACCAATAACATCAAAGCTAGCCGTATTTCCATCACCGTTTTGCATGATGTCAGTGGTGTTAGCATTACCGATATAAAGTCCTGACTCAGCGATATTGTTATCACCTTCTTGATCGATAGCAATTTCGTTTTCATCACCAGCAACTGATGCGATAGTAACCTGATTTCGAGCGCCGTCTTGCTCTATTTCAAGTTCGTTTGCATCACCTTCAATCGCTGATACCCTTGTCACATTCCAATAACCATCTTGAGTGCTTTCAACAGTATTGCTGTCACCGGTAATAGTGGTGAGGTAAGTTTCATTCCATTCGCCATCTTGAACAATATCGATAGTGTTATCGGCTCCGGTTAGTTCACTATTAATAGCCCAATGACCGCCGTCACCTTGATCTACAGTGATTTCGTTGCCGTCACCCACAACCTCATTAACAACACGATTACCAATACCCAAATAACCAGCGCCCAGCTGACTTACTTCAACAAGGTTATTATCACCGGTAACGTTATTTTCTGTTTCGTTGATATCACCATCTTGATCAACGTACAGTTCATTATTGTTACCAATAAAGGTACCAACAGCTAAGTTCTCGGCGCCTATTTGCATGATCTCTGCGATGTTGCCTTCACCGATCACAGTAAAGCCAGTACCATTGACATCACCCTCTTGAAAAATAGTCGTTTCATTACCTAAATCAGTACCTACCGTAGAGCTTTGTGACAACATAATCACATTCCCTAGTGCATTGACCATCAGATCGGATTGAATAACAACCGTACTTGTAACTTCCTTGGTATCTTCACCGGCAAAAGCCGTTTGATTTAAACCTAGTGCCATAACAATGGCGCAAGTGATTAATGATTTATTAAGTTTCAAAATATATCCCTATTTTTATTTTTTATTTGAGTACACAATTTACTCACAATGTTTTTAATGGATAAGAAGCTTGTTGTCTTACCTGTATTGGCGTTTTGTATTCCCATAACTGTTTAACAATAATAATGAACAGTACCAAAATAATAATTTTAAACTTAATTTCAATAAGTTAACCATAAAAAAAGTTATATACCTTACAGTATTTAACCAGCCTGGCTTATTGACATAATCGCTAATTTGATAAATATCACCTTAGCGTTCAAAACGATAAAAAATGGTAAATAAGCACTTTGAATACGTTTCTAATTAAAACCATAAGAAACCCAAACAAAAACTCTATTCGTTTTACTTCGTTGCATTAAAAACTGTACGTTGTTTAGTAACAAATATATATCACCCTATTTTACCATTCCAATAAAAACATTAAAAAACAATAAGATAAACAACAACCCCAAGTTAAATATACGTTAAAACTTTGTTAAAACATAAGTACTAACAAAAAAGGACTAGTTAATAACTTCTCAGATTAAATACAGAAAAAGTAGTAAAAAAGTCGTAAAAAATCTCAAAAAAATCTAGCTAAAGTAATGAAAAAGTCGTGTTTGTTACATTTTAATAGTCACACCTCTATTTTTATGATTAAAGTAATAAGGTTGCGTAAACCCATAGCTAGAAATATTTAGAAAGAAAGGAATTCAGCCTAATAATTATCTGTAGGCTACACATAATTTAATTAACGATTAAAAATAAACATGGAGCAAAACATGAAAGCAAAATTATCAGCTTTAACATTGGCGTTACTGCCTTTGTTCGCTAATGCATCACTAGACCTTAGCTCGAAAGAAGGTCTTACTTATAAATCAGACTCAGTGATTGTTGTCTATAAAGATAGCGCATCTAAATTTGACCGTCGTGCTGCCCGCAGCATAGTGCGAGCTAAAATTTCTGATTTAAACAATGACGAAATTGATGATAAATATCGCAACTTGAAAAAAGGCCGTATCGCGAAATTTACCCTTGATAATATTTCAGTCAAAAGTGCACTTGAAAAACTCCGTAAAAACCCAGCTGTCTTATATGCTGAACCTGATTATATTGTTCATGCAAGCGTAACACCTGACGATAGTAGCTTCGCTGACCTTTGGGGCATGAATAATACGGGTCAAGGTGGTGGTGTTGCCGATGCAGATATCGATGCTCCTGAAGCATGGGATATATCTACGGGTAGTCATGATGTGATCATTGGTGTTATTGATACCGGTGTTGATCATACACACCCTGATTTAATGGCGAATGTCTGGACTAACCCTGCAGAAATATCGGGTGACGGTATTGATAACGATGGCAATGGTTTTATCGATGATATGCATGGTATCAATGCGATTACCGGTGTGGGTGATCCTATGGATGACGCAGGTCATGGTAGTCATGTTTCAGGTACGATTGGAGCAACAGGCAACAATGGGCTAGGTGTAGTTGGTGTTAACCACAATGTATCTATTATAGGTTGTAAATTCCTTAGTGCATCGGGTTCTGGTAGCCTTTCTGACGCATTAACCTGTATTGATTACTTCGTTGATTTAAAAAATAATGGCATAAACGTACGTGCTACTAATAACAGTTGGGGCGGAGGCGGATTTAGCCAAGCACTTTCTGATGCAATTACTTCGTCTGAAGAAGCTAACATCTTGTTTGTTGCCGCCGCAGGTAACGATGCATACGACAACGATGCGCAAAGCAGCTATCCTTCTGGCTACCCGCATGATTCAGTCTTAGCCGTAGCAAGTACAACGCGTACTGATAGTATGTCTAGTTTTTCACAGTGGGGCTTAACCACTGTTGATTTAGGTGCTCCAGGCTCTGATATTTTATCAACAGTACCCGGTGGTGGCTACGCATCATATTCAGGCACTTCGATGGCGACGCCACATGTTACTGGTGCGGCAGCATTAGCCTGGTCAGTAAACCCTGAACTGAGTGCGATTGAAATGAAAGCACTCTTAATGAGCTCTGGTGATGATAACGCTGCACTTGCAGGTAAAACAGTATCAGGAAAACGCTTGAACGTTAATAATGCACTAAACGATGCGGATCCAACACCTGGTTTTACGCTTGCAGCAACACCAGGTTCAAACACTATTGAAGCTGGCGAAACAGCAACTTACAGCTTTAATGTTGGTTCTGTTGCCGATTGGAACGGTGAAGTTAGCTTAACTTTAGATGGCTCACTTGCTGGTGCAACATTATCAACAGATACTGCAACGCCAGGTGCAACATTTGAACTGAGTGTACCAACAACAGCGGAAACACAGTGGGGTGAATATACTTTTGTGGTAACGGGAACAAGTGATGATTTAGTTAAAGCATCTACTGTTCGCTTAATGGTTAATCCACAAGGGTTGAACGAGTTTACTTACACGAATGATGAGGTTATTAGTATTCCTGATAACAATGCAGAAGGTATTTCTTCAACCATTAATGTTGCAGATGAACTTACCGTTTTTGCTTCTGATATTTATGTAAATATTACTCATACGTGGATTGGCGACTTAACCGTCATGTTAACATCTCCTTCAGGGACTACTGCACCACTGCACAGTGCATCAGGTGGCGGCGACGATAACATTGATAGTACCTTTAGCTCTTCAGCTTTCAACGGCGAAGTAGCCACGGGTGACTGGATATTAAGTGTTGCTGATAATGCAGCGGCAGATACCGGTACATTAAACAACTGGGCACTGACTATTACTGGTATTGGTGAAACACTTCCTAGCGCACCACAAGCGAGCTTTACTTATCAAGCAGACGGTCTAACCGCTACGTTTACGGATAGCAGCACTGATAGAAATGACGATATGGTTAGCTGGGATTGGAGCTTCGGTGACGGTGCTATATCGAGCGCACAAAACCCTGTACATACTTTCGCTGCAACGGGTAACTATGAAGTTACACTTACCGTTACAGATAGCGAAGGTTTAAACACTACAGAAAATATGCTGGTCACTGTTTCATCAGTAAGTATTGAAGCCGCGGTTAAACGTGCATACAAGTCTCGTTTAGGTCGCTTACGTGTTGATATTACTTGGGAAGGTACTTCAGCAGATAGTGTAGATATTTTCCGTAATGGTGTAAAAATTGATACGGTAGAAAATGCGGGTATTTACCGTGACCGTGAACGTCGCACAACAGGTAGCCAATTCGTGTATCAAATTTGTGATGCGTCAACAGCATGTTCAAATGAAGTAACCGTTAACTTCTAAGCTTCATTTAACAGAAGATGACTAGGCAATAAAACGCCAGATAATAGTTATAACACCGATATATTAAGTAGTAGATACTGATGTTCTAGCTAGCTAAAAATCCCTAACAATTAAAACAGTTAGGGATTTTTTATTTTAATAAGGTGTTGATATTCAGTTAAATAATGTAAAAAAACACTGAGCATCAAGACGGTCAGTGTTTTATATTTAACAGATACTTTATTGAGTTAACGCTAGAAAAGATTAAACATCATCTTCAATGTTATCTATGCCTTTTGTGCGTTCTATACTCTCAAGCTTGTGATGAATCGCCGCTTTAATCATCATATAGGCACTGATGGGTGCAGTAAGTAATAAAAATAGCGAGATCAGTATTTCTTTTACACTAAACCCTGTATGAGTGGTACTAAAAAAGATCATCGCAGCAGTTAACAACGATGCCATGCCAAGTGTTGTAGCTTTAGTGGGTCCATGAAGTCGCATAAAAAAATCTGGCATTTTTACTAAGCCAATAGAGCCAACGAGTACAAAAGAGCCGCCAATTAATAATAATATTGAAATAATCCATTCTGCCATAACTTACCCCTTACTCTATAATATCGCCACGCAGCAAATACTTACATACCGCAACAGTACTCACAAATCCTAACATAGCGATTAACAGCGCTGCTTCAAAATATAATGCAGTGCCCATACTCATACCGTATAAAATGATCAATGCGATTGTATTGATATACATCGTATCGAGTGCAAGTATTCTATCGGGTATAGAAGGTCCCATTAATAAGCGCCATACATTTAATAATAACGACAAACCTATCATAGCAAAAACAATTGAAATCACAGTTTCTAACATTGAAACATCTCCTTAAGAGGCGCTTCATAGCGTTGTTTAATCATTTTTATTAAGGCCTGTTCATCTTTTAGATCTAAAACGTGTATTAGCAAAAACTGTTGTTCAAGCTTTTCACCTTCACTCAAGCTTTCTCTCCAAGGGTACACTTCCGCACTGACAGTGCCTGGCGTTAATGACACAGTACTTGCCAAAATAGTAATGGGCAAACTGTGTGTTAAGTCTAATGGTACTTTAACAAACCCAGGTGTTAGTTTTTTAGTGGGCCCTAATATTAAAATAGCAACCTGAACATTGGCCGTAATAATGTCATATAAAACCAACGCTAAATGGCGCAACGCTAAACCAGGCTTAATAATGATGGGTTGCTTTGTTCTAAACGGGCTAGTCACCAAAGGAATGACTATCGCTAAAGTAGTGGCTAAGAAAATATGCCCTGCTGACAAGCTGTTATTTAACACCAACCAGACAGTAAACAGTACCAGGCTCATTAAAGGAGCGGGTAGCCATTTAAATCGTGTTTCTAATCGCATTACTGTCCTCCTGAAAGGATAAGTTTAATGTTGTTATTAAAATCATGTAACTGGGTAGCTGCACCAATGGCATACTCACTTAATGGTCCAGCAAAAATAGTCATTAATGGTGCACCAGAGATGAGAATAAGCAAGGCGACTAATTGCGCTGGATGAACACGTTCTTGCTTTGTATCAGTGGTTATTTTAGCATGATGATGCCAAAACAAAGTGCTACCTGCTTTAGACACAGCAAATAATATAGCTAAACTTGCAAAAAGATATATTGGCCAAAACACCAAGGTATATTCAGCATTTAAAGTTGCTTTAAGCAGCCATACTTTTCCAATGAAACCAGACAAAGGTGGCATGCCTATCACCGCAATCGCAGCAATCAAAAAACAAGCGCCAAGCAACTTTGGCTGAGAAACAGCAGAGCCTGCAGAAATACGGTCGGCAACATCACCACGTTGGCGACCAATTAAGTCAGCTAAAATAAAGAGTGCTGCTGTAACCAACGTTGAGTGCACTAAGTAATAGATAGCTGCGGAAGTTGCTTCAATAGTTTGTACCGCAACTAATGCAACCAAGGTACCCACCGACACAATCACCAAATTAGCGATTAACTTTCTTAAATCTTTACTGGCTAAAACACCTACCGCGCCCATAGCAATTGTAGCAAGCCCTAACCACCACAACCAACTTTGCGCCATATGAGTTAATTCGCCCGCTTCATCACCAAATATAAGTGTATAAACACGCATCATTGAATAGACACCCACTTTGGTCATAATGGCAAATAATGCCGCGACAACAGGTATTGCTGTTGCATAAGTATTAGGTAACCATAAATGGAGTGGTAGCAAAGCGCCTTTTAAAGCAAATACCACCAATAATAACATCCCACCAATTTTGGCTAAGTAAACATCATCACCTTGTAAAAGTGCTACTTTCTGAGCCATATCAGCCATATTTAGTGTACCTAATACACCATATAAAATCCCTAAAGCAATCAAGAAAATCGCTGAGCCAACCAGATTAAGGATCACGTACTGCAAAGCAACTCGGGTATTTTTTTTATCTCCACCATGCATTAGCAACGAATACGAGGCGATAAGTAATACTTCAAAAAAAACGAATAGATTAAAAGCATCACCGGTTAAGAATGCGCCGTTGACCCCTAAAATTAAAAAATGTACAAGTGGATGAAAAAAACTCCCTTTATCATCATCTCCTGCACTCGCATATAACACACAGACAACACCGAGCAATGTCGTTAAACACACTAATAATGTCGAGAGGGGATCAGCAACGAGTACAATACCAAAGGGTGCACTCCAATCGCCGATAGCATAAACCTGAGTACCATCAGCTTGGACTTTGAGTAGTAAAGCCAATGAGACGGCAAATGTAAAAACGCTGAGTACGACAGAAGCCACTCTTCGGGTACTTTTATTAGAGCCAAAGGGAGGCATCAATAAAATAACACCCGCGAGTATCGGCAATAAAATCGGTAAAAAGGTCAAATTCTGGATCATACGTTTACCTTTTTATCTTTTTCTGGCTGGCCATCTACATGGTCACTGCCTAGATCTGCTCGCCCTCTGATAGCTAAAATAACCACGAAGGCAGTCATTGCAAAACCAATAACTATCGCGGTTAACACTAAAGCTTGTGGCAATGGATCCGTATATTCTGAAGAGGTTCCAAGCACCGCAGCATTATTGATGCTAAGCCGCCCAGATGAAAACAGAAATAAATTAACCGCGTAAGAAAACATCGTTAGCCCTAATACGATAGGGAACGTTCTAGAACGTAAGATTAGAAACACGCCACAAGACACTAAAAGCCCAACGCAGGATGCGTAAAGTAATTCCATTAAATTTTCACCTCTTCTTTAGGCCCGCTCGCTAATTGACCAAGACTTGCCAAAATCATTAATGTCGCGCCTACAACTGTAATATAAACACCCAGATCAAAGATCAGTGCACTGGCAAGTTCAATTTTACCAATAATGGGAATATCGAAATAGTCAAACCACGTAGTCATGAACGGCCTACCAAAGAACCAACTACCCACACCAGTAAATGTCGCAATAGCAATTCCTGAGGCAATAATTTTCCGATAATTAATCGTTAAACGAGTAGATATCCAGGCTGAGCCGTGTGCAATATACTGTAAAATAAAGGCAACTGAGGTCACTAAACCTGCAATAAATCCACCACCGGGAAGATTATGACCACGTAAGAAAATATAAAACGAGATCATTAATGCCAAGGGGAGTAATGACTGAGAAATACTGGCTAATAAAATAGGGTAACGCTCTTTCGCCCATAGTCGCCCTTCACTATCCCTAACAGGAAGAAGTAACGGTAGGTTGATTAAAAGCTTATAAATACCCAGCGCAGCAATACCTAATACGCAAATTTCACCTAAGGTGTCAAAGCCGCGAAAATCAACCAAAATAACATTAACAACGTTGGTACCGCCGCCACCTGTTTTAGCATTGGCTAAGAAGAATTCTGATATTGACTCAAGTGGGCGGGTAATTAATGCATAGCAAATACTCGCGACGACAACCCCTAAAGCAGCAGAGATCCCTAAATCGCGTACCACACGTAAAGAGCTAGACTCTTTGGGTGAATGCTGTGGCAAGAAAAACAAGGCCAGCATCAGTAAAACAATAGTGACGACTTCAACCGTTAATTGCGTTAAGGCTAAATCAGGTGCTGAGAAGCGAGTAAACACGACAGACACCATTAAACCAACAACTGATATCATCAATAATGACACCACTCTTGCGCGGTACCAAATCACCGTACTTATTGCGCCAATCATTAATAATGCTGCGCCAATCGCGTTATGAAGATCAATTGGCGTCAATTCTTTTTGCCCGCTTAGTTGGTGCATTTCAAATAATGGCCAACCAGCAAAGATTAAAACAAAAACAAACATTAGCATTAGATAACGTTGTAAAGAACCATTTTCTATGTCGTTTATTTTTCGCTGACTCCACTTTGTGATGAGATATATACTGTCATCAAAAGCCTTCTTGGCGTTCAAGTTAGGCATAGATGCCTGAAATTGAAACAGATAACGTCGCTGGGTATACAGAAATAAACCACCGATTACCGCTATAGCACTCATCAAGAGTGGCAAATTAAAACCGTGCCATAACGCAACTTTAAATTCAGGAACATATCCACCGAGTACAGCAAAAGACGCTGCTTTTAAAATGTCATCAATAATAAAGTTAGGGAATACCCCGACGATTAAACATAAAGCGACCAGTATTTCGATAGGCACTCGCATATAACGCGGTGGCTCACTGGGTTGTTTAGGTAAATCTATAGGGTCACCATTAAAGAAAACATCGTGAATAAAACGAGCTGAGTAAGCCACAGCTAATGCTCCTGCAACGGTAGCAAGTACAGGTATAAGCCAAGACATAGACCCAAGTAATTGTTGATGCAGTGTT
The DNA here is from genome assembly GCF_014077245.1 of Colwellia sp. BRX8-9. NCBI lineage: Bacteria > Pseudomonadati > Pseudomonadota > Gammaproteobacteria > Alteromonadales > Colwelliaceae > Colwellia > Colwellia sp. BRX8-9. Next base: position 30,984 of record NZ_JACGVN010000027.1, on the reverse strand, counting down.
TCAGCAAAAAACATTTCTTTAGACAAGAAACCATTTAGCAGCGGTACACCGGCCATCGCGGCCGCAGCAACCATTGCTAACGTCGCGGTATAAGGCATAAATCGCCACATACCGTTGAGTTTCCGCATGTCACGCGTACCCGTTTCATGATCAATAATACCCGTTGCCATAAATAATGAAGCTTTAAATATAGCATGATTGATTATATGAAAAATGGCAGCAACAGCGGCAAGCTTAGTGTCCAAACCAAATAATAAAGTGATTAACCCTAAATGACTGATCGTTGAATAGGCTAACAGCCCTTTTAAATCATGTTTAAATAACGCAATATAAGCGCCGAGTAACATGGTAGTTAATCCGGTTAAACTCACCAGAATAAACCATATATCGGTACCCGCTAATGCAGGATAAAAACGCGCTAATAAGAAAATCCCAGCCTTTACCATAGTAGCAGAATGTAGATAAGCACTTACCGGCGTTGGCGCAGCCATAGCATGAGGTAGCCAAAAGTGAAAAGGAAACTGTGCCGATTTTGTGAAAGCGCCCAGTAAGACTAAAATTAGAGTGATTTCATACCAAGCATGCGCTTGAATAATTTCTCTGCTCGCTAAGATCGCATCTAAATTGTAACTACCAACGATATTACCTAGTAAAAGTAAACCCGCCAGCAATGCTAAACCACCACCACCGGTTACGATTAAGGCCATGATTGCGCCCTTTCGTGCCTCGGGTTTATGCCACCAATAGCTAATTAACAAAAACGAACTAATACTGGTTAGCTCCCAAAAGAACCAGAGCTGAATGATATTATTCGACATGACAATACCAAGCATCGCTGTCATAAATAACATCAAATAAGCATAAAGCTTGGGCATAGAGTCTTTACTACTGAGGTAATAACGGGCATAAAAGATAACTAATATGCCTATTCCTAAGATCATAAATACAAACAACAGCGCTAAGCCATCTAAACGAAAGGCGATATCTATACCCAGTAAAGGGATCCAAGAGATTGTTTCCCTAATAACCTTGCCAGCAAAAATAGCTGGCGCTAAGCTAATCGTCATCAATAATGCAATGATAGGCATTAACAACGTCAACGCAGTTGATTGATTACGTGTTAATTTTCCCGTTCTTGAGGAAATAATACTGCCGAGTAACGATAGCAAGGGTATCCAAAGCAAAGTCATAGAGTAAGCCTTTTTATTTTTATAATTATAAGTAATGACATCGGAACATAGACATAATATGTCGCTAAACTAAATTTAACAACATTATCTCCTTATAAAAGTGTAATTGAAATTAATTTAAAAGCACTTAAGTATAAACTGAATAAAAGTTAAGCGGCGAATATTCGGAAAAGCATTGTTTTTTTCGACGATTGTTTGATTATCAACCACAGTGCATTGGTTAATAAGAGAATAGTCGGTATAGTGTTAATTTACTATATAAATAGAAGACTTACCATAATGAAAAAATTAGATGATATAGATTTACGCATTTTAACCATTTTATATCGCGATGCTGATATCACTAATAAAGAGTTAGCTTCTCAAATAGGGGTGGCACCTTCTACGTGTTTAGAGCGTGTAAAGCGTATGAAACATAAAAATATAATTACCGGCGCTTGTATCGAGATTGATTTCAAAAGTTTAGGTGGAAATATAGAAGCCATTGCCGCTATTCGCTTGCAGCCCTATTCTGAAGATATTGTTAACAACCTTCGCGACGATTTACTTAAACTTCCTGAAATTGTTAGCTTATATCACATGGGCGGCAGCTATGATTACTTCATTCATATGTCAGTTAAAGACAGTGAACATTTACGACAGTTTGTCTTCAATGCAATTACCTCAAGAGATGAAGTAACCACCGTAGAAACCTCTCTTATTTTTGAACACAGTCGCAGCGGGGTATTGCCCAACTTTGATGATGAGGACTAATCAGTCTGAGTAATTATGCGATAGTGCTTTAACGCTAGAAGCCTCGTTTTAAAGAAGGCTTCTATTTATAATAATTATTTTTCAAAGTCTTTGCTTTCAAAATAAAGTGGACTTATTGTGCCGCAATTGAGGAACTTATACAGCAGCTCAGTTTCTTTTGGCACAGCTGCTGAAGTACGAAAACGTGGCAAACACCCTGCTTCTACGTCAATATTTAGTAAGTGTGAAAAGCTAGGTGCTTTTTGAATTTTATGAATATAAATTTTATAATTCTTTTTCAAATCGACAACGTCATACTCTTGCTGATTACTTGAATCCTTTATATCGTCAAGTTCACGAACGTATAATTTTTTAGCAAAGGTTAAGGGGATATTTTCATAAACCAACATTCCCCCTCGAGAAAAATGCCCTGCGTATACATCAGCCATAATGACCATTTCCTCGCCTCGCATCAAACGTTGCAAATTAAAAGGCTTGGCTTTTATCGTCGTTAATTGCCCATCACGTACGGTTTGCAAAAGTGCTAAATCTTTATTCTCAATTTTATATAATAACTGCACATTACTTGGCCTATCATAGGTTGTCATCACCGAAGCATATATAGCAGAGCGCTGAACAAAGAGCACCATATTATGTTCACCCATAAATGAAGGGTCTATTGGTGGTAACTCTTTAACTTCTTCATTAGCAAAGCTGGTTGAATTTAATATAATTAAGAGTAAAACAAGTAAAAGTCTTTTCATTAAAGTTCGCTCGATAAAATGTGTTTGACGTTAGGCCAACACGAGTGATTGGTCTAATTATAAAAGGTGATTATAAACCATCTATAAAAAAAGGCTAAATGAATTAACATTCAACCAATTTGTTTTAAAAATACAGCGCTATAAATATAAAGTGACTAATATCGTTACTTGTCAGTCTTTGAACGCTTTGTTTTAACAATCCTACTTTGTTTATTATGCTTTTCGTTTGAACGCTTTGTTTTAATGACCCTACTTTGGTTATCATGCTTTTTGTTTGAACCTTGTCTTTTAGAACTAATTGAAGTATTAGCAGAACGATAAGTCTGCTGCTTGGCACTTTTCTTATCAATTTTAGTGGCAAGCTGTTTGGGCCTTTCTTTATTTACAGTTCGACTCGCTCGGTAAACCTTTTCGGCTTTAGTTTTTTTAGACTGATCATAAGATCTGTGCTGTCTTGTTGTCGGCTTTGATACATGTTTTGCTACAGGTTTTGAAAAAGTATTTGTCGCCTTGTCAGTGATACGGTTTACTCGTCGAGCGCTTTCATTGGGCTTGTGCCTTATGGTAGATACAGCTCGCTTGGTATTACCTTGTAGCTTATTGTGCACGACAGCATGATTTCTATTGCTAGATTCGCTGCTCCTTACTCGCTTGTCCTTATACTTAACGCGAGTATGCTTGTTTCGATAAGCCACACCTTTACGGTGAACGGGCTGGTGTCTCCAACGTTTAGCATAGCCACCATTAGCAATTAAGTGACGAGGACGCTGTTCATAGTAGCGATATGAAGAACGTCGAGTATTCGCTACAACCACCTGGCGATTATGCCAATGAAAAGCACTAAAAAAATAATCAAACGAAATATGAACGCCAGCATGCCAATAAAAAGGATTGGAGCGACTTACATAAACACTTCTCTGCGGTTGCCAGTAAACAGGAGGATAAGATGACCAATGCCAAGCACCATAAACCATGCGTGTATCATAATACGGCACATAAACAATCTCCTTCTCTCTTGCTTCAATAACAATATTACTGTCTTGATAGCTAACCTCCATATTATCCATTTCACCCAGGTTTCCGGCAAGTTGAGCTTGCTTTCTTAACCGTTGAATACTTTCTAATAATATCGACTCATCTTGTAAAAAAGCATCACCAAGCTGTTGAGTCCAGGTTAAATCTTCACTAAGTCGGCTAAGAATACGCTCAAAAGGCACTAATGCTTTAACACTGGCATCCCAATTAAAATCTTTTACCGCTTGAGCCACTTGCTCAGTATTTAGTCTTGTGTTTTTCTTTAGCCAGCGATGGGCTTCGATTATTTCAATAGGATAGGTAGCAGCAATTAAAATATGAGTTAATAAGCTGTCGGGATAAAGTGCAATGGGTGCTAGCATTTGTGCTAATTCAGCTTCACTAAATAGCTGCTGCTCTTGTTGCTCTTGTTGCTGAAGCGCTGACTGTGAAGGCTGGTACTCAGCGTACAAGTTAAAGCTAACTAAGGCAGCAAAGCTGAATAAAAACGTGACTTTTTTCATCGTTATAATCCTTATGACTAATTCTAGAACACAAAGATAACAACACTAAACTGAACGTAACCTGAACAGTTTTCTCGGCTATTTGTTAACAAAGCCTACAAGGGTTTAAAAGATAAGTGTAAAAACAGCACCATTAAGTGTTGTTGAGTTACTGATGGTTAATTGGCCTTGATAACTACTGACTAAATCATTAACAATAGCTAAACCAATACCATGACCCGCTTGATAGGTGTCTGCTCTGCCACCACGCGATAAAATAATATCGCGTTGAGACGCTTCAATACCCGCGCCATCATCGGCAATTTCAATCGTTAATATTTTTGCAGAACTAATCACGCTAATGGCAATTTTATGCTTAGCCGCTTTACAGGCGTTATCGAGAAGGTTTCCTAAAATTTCCATTAAATCGGCTTCATCACCCTTAAATATAGCACTTGCATCAACATTGACGGCAAATGATAAATTCTTATCATGATATATTTTCGCTAACGTGCTGATTAGCTTGTCAACAACGGGCTTAATTTTTACACCTAAGTGCCATGAAGACTGCCCGGCACTTTGAGCTCTTTTAAGTTGATGTTCAATAATGTTATTAATTAATGTTAATTGTTCACTGGCGCTTGCTGAAATATTCTGTTGGCTTTGAATTACTGCCAGTGGATTTTTAAGGCTATGCGCTAAATCTGACAAGGCGTTACGATAGCGTTTTCGTTGGTTCTCTTCCAGTGCCAATAAGGCGTTTAATTGCTGAGTCACCGGTTGTAACTCAAGAGGATAGTTGGCGTCTAGGGCTTTCTTTTGGCCTTTTTCTATATGCTCAAGCTCTTGAGATAATACGGTTAGTGGTTTTAAGGTCCATAATAACCAGGCAATTTGTACAAAAACAAAGACAACCATTAATGCCAGCAGCCATGCCCATAATGTTTTTTCAAAGTCATTGAGAGCGCTTAATAAGGCTTGTTGGTCTTTTATCAGATGCAGTGTTATTTCAAAGTCTTGGCCGTTATCAGAAAAACTCGCACTAAAGCTATAAAGTAGATGAGGACTGTCCGCTAGGCTTATTTTTGAAATCAGTGTTTGCCCAACATCAGGCGATGGCAATACCGCAGTTAGAGACAAGGTCAGCAGAGATTGTGATTGCCAAAGTATTTTGTTTTTTATCGCGCCTATTTGCGTTTCTTTTGACCGTTTGGTAATTAAGGCATACAAGCCTGATTGGTTAATATTGAATTGGTTTTCTAGCAAGAGCTCCGGCATTAACAAGAGATTATTTTCAACTTCTGCCACAGTAAAAATAGAATAACTATAGGCTTTTAACTCGTTTTTCAACGCTACATTTAATTGCCGTTCAAAGGCATTCGATAAGGTTAAGCCAATAATAGGCAGCATCACTACCGTCATCGCTAACGTACTTAATAATAATCGAACTTTTAAGGAGTTCATTTACTTGGTATATCCACGTGACCTCATTAATCTAACCGCTTTAATTTATAGCCATGGCCGCGCAAGGTTTCGATAAAACCATAGCTATTATCTGGGTCGAGTTTTTTTCTTAAGCGCCTGATAAATACTTCAATAACATTTGAATCGAGATCGAAGTCTTGGTCATAAATATGTTCAGTCAGTGTTGCTTTTGAAGTCACTTCGTCAAGGTGAAGCATCATATACTCAAGTAACTTATATTCTGAACTACTTAACTTTATTGCTTTATTATCAACTTCAACCTGCAAGCTTTTGGTATTAAGACTTAACGGGCCATTCTTTATTAACGGACTTGCTTGCCCTGCAGAACGTCTGATCAGTGCATTTAAGCGGGCGAGTAATTCTTCAGCTTGAAAAGGTTTGGTTAAATAATCATCGGCTCCAGCATCTAAGCCAGCCACTTTATCCTGCCAACTATCTCTTGCAGTTAACACCAAAATGGGAAAGCCGATATTTTTTTCACGCAGACATCTAATCACACTGATACCGTCTATTATAGGTAAACCAACATCTATAATAGCAGCGTCGTATGGATATTCTTGCCCTTGAAATAAGCCTGTTTCGCCATCACTGGCCACATCGACTAGATAATGAGCGGCAGTTAAATGGGCATATAGGTTTTGCTGTAAAGCAATATCGTCTTCAATAAATAACAACCGCATAGTGATCACCCTCCATTAATTTTCCCTGTCTTAGCATCAACATAAATAGAAATGATATGACCATCAGTTTTAATTAATTTTACCCGATAACCCGACTTTTTATTCTCAACTTTTAACACTTTTCCACCAAAACGACTTTTAGCTAATTTTGCGGCATCTTTACTACTTTTCACTTTCAACTGTTGCTGATTATTTTTTTGCATATTACTTGCTGATACACCCGTTCCTTGAGCCATTGCATCAATAGAAAGTGTAGCGATAAAAAGAAAAACTAACGGTAAAGCAAATTTCATGGTTATTCCAAAGACAAAGTTAAAAGTGAGTCTAACTATACATAGCCATAGCTTATTTAAAATTATAAACCTTAGCAACTGAATATCAGCTGAACATTCCTTTAAAGCCGCTATATCGATTTTATAACGAGGGATAACTAGAGTTCCCGCTGATAAATCAACAGATATATCATAGCTTACCAGTGAACTACTCGGCACTAAAGTACCGAGTTTTTTCGACAGTACTGATAAAGTGTTCAGCTTACATTCATCTTTACTGCGCTTTAATAGCACCACTAAACAAAGCAGGTAGGATATATTATGTTAATAAATAATAAAGCAGCGAAGTCAGTTCGTGCGAATTCACTTAAAAAAATAATGTTATTGATAACCTTTAGCATATTACCTTTAACTTATGTCACTGCCAGCGAATTAAAGGTTTTACCCGCTAGTGTTTCTCAAGGAGCACTTAAACACAGTATCACTGAGTCACAGCGAAAAAAAATAATTGCAACGAATAAGCTAGCCGAGCTATCCGATCAAGTCAGCGGCAAAGCGAATACTCACATAAGAGGCTCTACACTTAATAATCAAGCAAAGAGCACTGCACAAGCAAAAAGTGGTGAAGCCACACAAAAAGTGAGTAACCACTATGATCAGCAGTTCACTATTTATAGTGCGGCGAGTTTTCTGCAAGAAGATTATGACAGAGATGGCTATTATCAAACTTTCAGTGTGACTTTTGATGCAGACGTATATAGCTATAGCGAAAATCACCTCGCCGAAGTGTATGCTTTACTCTATCTCAGTAAAAATGGTGGCCCTTGGCAGCACTATTTCACCACAGATAATTTTCTTATAGAAGGTGATACTGATGCCGATGAATACGAAGTAATTTCTACATTTATGTCGGGCTATGAAAGTGATCACTACGATGTGTTAATCGACTTATATCAAGTTGGTTATCAGGGGATCGCTGCGAGTTACAGTGCGGATGACAGTAACGCGTTATACGCACTGCCGTTAGAGAGTGCTGAGTATGACCAGGTTTATACTGAAGTCATAGAAGTAATAGAAGTCGTCGAGATCAGACAAACTCATGGCGGCAGTCTGTTTGGCTTATTATTGGTATTACTCAGTGGTCTACTTATGCGAGTAAAGCGCCATTAATCATTAGCCAGAAAAACAAAAAAGCCACAAACAAGTTTGTGGCTTTTTTAATGTCTATATTTCAACAAACTTTTAGCTCATCGAATGGCAGTACTTTAGCTTTTCAGGTCATCAAAAAACTTTTTAACGCCATCAAAGAAACCGGTCTCTTTAGGGCTATGCTTTATGGTGCTTTTACCCATTTTTTCGTCTAACTGACGCAGTAAATCTGCTTGATCGCCAGACAAGTTAACCGGTGTTTCTAGAACAACTTTACACATCAAGTCGCCTATTGAGTGGCTGCGTACTGATTTAACACCTTTACCACGTAAACGGAACATTTTACCCGTTTGCGTTTCTTTAGGTATTTTCAGCTTCACTTTACCTTCAAGTGTTGGTACTTCTATTTCGCCACCCAATGCTGCTGTGGTAAAGCTAATAGGCACTTCACAATAAAGGTTGTTTTCATCACGGACAAATATTTTATGATCACGTACATTTGCTTGTACATATAAATCACCTGCAGGTGCACCATGTTCACCAGCTTCACCTTCGCCTGACAAGCGAATTCTGTCACCTGTATCTACACCTGGCGGTATTTTCACTGAAAGTGTTTTGGTTTTTTCAACTCGGCCTTGACCGCGACATGAGGTACAAGGGCTAGCAATAACTTTACCTTTACCACTACATGTTGGACAAGTCTGTTGAACAGCAAACAAACCTTGACGCATTTGTACCTGGCCATGACCATGACAAGTTGTACAAGATTTTGCACTGGTACCTTTTTTAGCGCCAGAACCATCACAAGGCTCACAACTAACAAAAGTTGGTACTTTAATTTCTAAGGTTTTACCCCGAACAGCATCTTCAAGACTTAACTCTAGGTTGTAGCGAAGATCTGAACCTCGTTGTTGACGTTGCTGACGTCCGCCACCGCGGCCACCACCAAAAATATCACCAAAAATATCACCAAAATCTTGACCGAAGCCTCCGCCACCATGACCACCGCCACCGCCATGACCACCTTGTTCAAATGCAGCATGACCATATTGGTCAAACGCAGCACGCTTTTGGTCGTCATTTAGAATTTCATAAGCTTCTTTAACTTCTTTAAATAGCTCTTCTTTGTCTTTATCACCGGCATTACGATCAGGATGAAGCTTCATCGCTAAACGTTTGTAGGCTTTTTTGATATCACGCTCAGACGCATCTTTTGATACTTCTAGCACTTCATAATAATCGCGTTTTGACATAGTGACTTCTTTTAACTGGTGTTGAAATTTTAGATATTAATTAAGTAAAATGACATTATAAATAGTTAGCTATTTTCAATGGCATTTTATAACGATTTTTAACGTAAGAAGCGCTGGTGTTTAAACCAGCGCTTATATATTTTCCGTTATTGAAGACTATTTGTCTTCTTTAACTTCTTCAAATTCAGCGTCAACAACATCGTCATCAGCTGGCGCAGCGCCGTCTGATTCAGGAGCGCCTTCTTGAGCACCGGCTTTCGCTTGAGCAATTTCCATTAACTTAGCTGATGCTTCGATAACGGCTTGAGATTTAGCTTCAATCGCTTCTTTATCATCGCCTTTGATCTCAGTTTCAAGTTCAGTTAATGCTGTTTCAATTTTTTCTTTGTCTTCGCTTGGTAAGTCATCGCCCGCTTCTACAATTTGCTTGCGAGTGGTATGAACTAGACCGTCAGCTTGGTTACGTGCTTTAACTAATTCTTCAAACTTAGCATCTTCATCAGCGTTAGCTTCTGCGTCACGTACCATTTGTTCTACTTCTTCATCAGATAAACCAGAAGAAGCTTTAATGGTAATCTTCTGTTCTTTACCTGTGTTCTTATCTTTAGCTGTTACGTGTAAAATACCATCAGCATCAATATCGAAAGTTACTTCAATCTGTGGTGTTCCACGTGGTGCTGCATCGATACCTTCAAGGTTAAATTGACCTAAAGATTTGTTTGCAGACGCTTGCTTACGCTCACCTTGAACAACATGAACCGTTACCGCAGCTTGATTATCGTCAGCTGTAGAAAAGGTTTGTGACTGTTTAGTTGGGATAGTGGTGTTTTTATCGATAACTTTCGTCATCACGCCGCCCATTGTTTCGATACCTAATGATAATGGCGTAACGTCTAATAAAAGTACGTCAGTTACATCACCAGAAAGAACACCTGCTTGTATTGCTGCACCAGCGGCAACGGCTTCATCAGGGTTAACATCTTTACGAGGTTCTTTACCGAAAAATTCTGTTACTGCTTTTTGTACCATTGGCATACGTGACTGACCACCAACTAAGATAACATCATTGATATCACTTACTGATAAGTCTGCGTCTTTAAGCGCTTGTGCTAATGGTATTAACGTTGCTTTAACCATGTCTTCAACTAAAGACTCTAATTTAGCACGCGTTACTTTAATGTTCATGTGCTTAGGGCCGCTGCCGTCAGCTGTGATGTAAGGTAAGTTAACATCTGTTTGTTGTGCTGAAGAAAGTTCACATTTAGCTTTTTCTGCTGCTTCTTTCAAACGCTGCATTGCAAGAGGATCAGTCGTTAAATCCATACCTTGGTCTTTCTTAAATTCAGCAACAAGATAGTTGATTAAACGGTTATCAAAATCTTCACCACCTAAGTGAGTATCACCGTTAGTCGCTAATACTTCAAACGTGTGCTCGCCTTCAACTTCATCAATTTCAATAATTGAAATATCGAAAGTACCACCACCTAAGTCGTAAACAGCAATAACTTTATCGCCTTCTTGCTTGTCCATGCCGTAAGCAAGAGCAGCAGCAGTTGGCTCATTGATAATACGTTTAACTTCAAGACCAGCAATACGACCCGCATCTTTAGTTGCTTGGCGTTGTGAATCATTGAAGTAAGCAGGAACTGTGATTACAGCTTCTGTTACTGCTTCGCCTAAAAAGTCTTCAGCAGTTTTTTTCATTTTCTTTAAAACTTCAGCTGAAACTTGTGGTGGTGCAACGTTCTTATCACGTGTTGTAACCCAAGCATCACCGTTGTCAGCTTTAACAATACCAAAAGGCATAATTTTAATATCACGCTGAACTTCTTCGTCTTCAAAGCGACGACCAATTAAACGCTTAATCGCGTATAATGTATTTTTTGGGTTTGTAACAGATTGGCGTTTAGCAGGTTGACCTACTAACGTTTCGCCATCTTCTGTGTATGCAATAATTGAAGGAGTTGTACGATCGCCTTCTGCATTTTCAATTACACGTGCTTTGCCGCCATCTAGTACAGCAACACAAGAGTTTGTTGTCCCTAGGTCAATACCGATTATTTTGCCCATCTTGAGGATCTCCGAATACTAATTAAAATAAAGCTTATTAAAATAAGATTTTTTAATAAACCTGTTGATGAAACAAATAGTGGGGGCAGTAAAATCCTTTTCAACTAATTTCCAAGAAAAAAAGTAAATTTATTTCATTATTTAGCTATTTGTGAAGATTTTTTTGTTGTTTCTCACCGATAGCGATAAAACACCCTAATAAAACTTATTTGCCTGCTAAAAACAAAAAAGCGGTAAGAAGTTTTATAGAAACTTCTTACCGCTTTTTTTAATGATATTTTTTATGCTGTGGTATCAACTACCGGAGCAGATTTAGAAACCATTACCATCGCTGGACGAATTAAACGGCCATTGAGTTCATAACCTTTTTGCATCACAGCAATAACGGTATTTGGCGCAACGCCCGGAACTTCTTGCATAGACATCGCTTGATGCAATTCAGGATTAAAAGGTTGGTCTTGTGGATCAACACCTTTAACGCCAAATTTTTCTAACGAAGCAATTAAACCTTGTAGGGTTAATTCAAGACCTTCAATAATGCCGGTATTGTTTTCATCTTCTTTATCTATATTCTGCAAAGCACGTTCTAAATTGTCTACTGAAACTAACATTTCAGCAGCAAATTTTTCTAAAGCAAATTTACGTGCTTTATCGACGTCTTGTGCGCTACGGCGGCGAATATTATCAACTTCTGCTTTAGCACGAACCACAGAATCTTTTTGATCTGCGATAGTGGTTTGCGCTGAAGAAAGGCTTAACTCAAGTTCGTTAATCTTTTCTTGCTCGGCACTAATCACTTCATGGGCATGAATATGTTGAACTTCGACTTGCTCTTCAGCTTGGTCGATAATTTCTTGCGCCATAATTTCTTCGGGCGTTAAAGCTTCTGTTGATGCTTCAGCTGTATTTTTGTTTTCTGTTGACTCATTAGTCATGAAAGCTCCAAAATAAACTAATAATATATTTAACAATATAAAGGTTATATAAATCTGATAACGGTAATTATGGGGACTTCTTGCTACGATTCAAGCTTAAATACAATTTAATTAAGTTTGTTGTTACTGAGCGCTGGTCAGCGTTTTGAGAACAAATATCATTTTTTTATATATAGTCATTCTATTTAAAAGCAATTATCTGCAGTTATCCAATCGTTTAAAAACGCTTAAACCTCCACTTTAAAAGGCTTACAGCCTACATTGTTTGTTTCGAATAAATAAGCATTCTCTTCAATTAATGCCTTAACCCTAAATCTTTTAAATCTCGATGAAAGCGAAAAATTTAATCAAAATGGTAGTCAGTAAATGATTTATAAAAAAGTCAACTTTACAAGCCATGAAAATACAGCGAAACTATTATTAATCCTAAGATACAAACAACTTACTGCGTAGACATGAGCAAAATTTATAACACCATAGGTTTAATAGGCAAACCAAATCACGAAGGAGCCAGCGCAACAATAACAGCGCTCTATCAATTCCTTACCGGACAAGGTTATCAGGTATTAATTGAAAGTTCAGTTGCCCCATCAATCGATATCGATAATCTAACGATTAGTACCCTAGTAGAAATTGGTGAACAAGCTGACCTGGCTATAGTCGTGGGCGGTGATGGTTATATGTTAGGTGCCGCGAGGGTTTTATCATGTTTTGATATCGGTGTTATTGGTGTAAACAGAGGGAACTTAGGCTTTCTTACCGATTTATCGCCCGATGAATTAATTGAACCACTTGAGAAAATTTTACGTGGCGAGTCGCGCGCTGAGCAACGTTTTATTATTGAAGCAGAAGTTTATCGCCACGGAAAATTGAAAAGCTCTAACAGTGCAGTCAATGAAGCAGTGCTACACGCAGGAAAAGTAGCCAGCATGATTGAATTTGAAGTTTACATTGATGGTAGCTTTATGTTCAGCCAACGCTCTGATGGCTTAATCGTGTCAACACCTACTGGCTCAACCGCCTATTCAATGTCGGCAGGTGGTCCAATTTTAACACCCAATTTAAATGCCTTATCTTTAGTGCCAATGTTTCCGCACACCCTAACCAGTAGACCCATAGTCGTCGACGGCAATAGTGAAATAAAATTATTACTCGCCAATGAGAACTATGAAAGCTTACAAGTAAGTTGTGATGGCCATGTTATTTTAGCGGTATTACCAGGTGATGAAGTTATTATCAGAAAAAGTGAATATACGCTGCGATTAGTTCATCCACTAGACCATGACTACTTTAATGTACTGCGAAGTAAATTAAGTTGGGGCAATAAGCTTTATTAATTTTTAACAAATTCAATCTGTTGAATTTTTATTCGATTAACACTTGCACAAAACCACTTTACTGTATAAATTAACAGTTACACATATTTATACAGTGAATTGGTTTCTCATGCTTTTACATCTTAATATTCAAAACTTCGCCATTGTGCGCACCCTAGATATAGATTGGCGCAAAGGTATGACAACCATCACCGGAGAAACAGGTGCGGGTAAATCGATAGCTATTGATGCCTTAGGTTTATGTTTAGGCGATAGAGCGCTCACTAATGTTGTAAGACCCAATACTAAAAAAGCAGAGTTAGCCGCAACCTTTGATATCAACAAAAACATTTCCGCACAAAAATGGCTTAAAAAAAATGGCCTATCCCTAACAGACGAACACGATGCTGAGTTAGATTGTGAATGTATTTTACGCCGAGTAATATCAGCTGAAGGACGCTCAAAGGCTTACATTAACGGTAGCCAAGTTCCGCTTGCCCAACTTAAAGATATTGCACAATTTTTAATAAGTATTCATGGCCAACACGATCACCAACTCATTGTTAAGCCGGCACAACAGCGAAAAATACTTGATGAGTATGCCGATCATCAGCACTTATTAGACGACGTTCAATATTACTATCAGCAATGGCGAAATCTCAATACAGAACTAAAACAGTTACAAGAAAGTAAAGAACAACGCGAAGCAAAACTGCAGTTATTACAATACCAAGTGACCGAGCTAGACGAATTTTCACTACAAACGGGTGAATTTCAAATTCTAGAAAGTGATTACAAGCGTCATAGTAACGGTCAGTCATTATTGACCGGAACTTTGAAAGCATTGCAAACTTTGTCTGAAAACGAAAATCACAATATTTCAGACAGCCTAAGAAACAACTGCGAACAATTGAATGATTTAGTTCATATGGATCCTAAGTTAGCAAATATTGCTAACACCTTGAGCGAAGCACTTATTCTTGTAGAAGATGCTAATGATGAACTAAAGCACTACTACGATAAGCTTGAACTCGATCCAGAAGCTTATCAAATGATTGAAGACCGCTACTCGCTCGCTATTCAACTTGCTAAAAAACATCAAGTGGCACCCGAGCATTTGCCAACGTTACACTTAGAGATAAAACAAGCCTTACATATCATAAATTCAGACGGTTCAAGACTAGATAAAGCATACGTAGACATTGAAAAAGCTAAAGTACATTACCTACAATCTGCTCAGGCATTATCAACATCAAGAGTAAAATCGGCTAAAAAACTCAGTAAAAAAATCACGCTGAGCATGAAAGAGCTCAATATGAACAACGGCATATTTGACGTATCAGTACAGCAAGTTAATGTTGAAGCTTTATCGCCGTTTGGCCTTGATGAAATAAACTTTCTTATTAGCCTTAACCCAGGGCAAAAATTAGAAGCGATGAACAAAGTTGCTTCTGGTGGCGAATTATCACGTATTAGTTTAGCCATGCAGGTTATTTTGGCTGACAAGGTGATCACACCGACTTTAATATTTGATGAAGTTGATGTAGGTATTAGTGGCCCAACAGCGGCAATGGTCGGTAGCAAGCTACAAGAATTAGCACAAAACACCCAAGTTATCTGTGTAACACATTTACCACAGGTTGCTTGCAAAGGGCATCAACAGTTATTTGTCAGTAAATTAACCGATGGCGAGTTTACAGAAACAAAAGTAACGGAACTAAGTGCTAATGGCAGAGTCCAAGAAATTGCTCGCTTATTAGCGGGAAATAAAATAACAGATAACAGCTTGGCTAATGCTCAAGAGTTACTTGCCGGTTAATAAATTAATTTTAGCGTTAAGTAAATAACCTGAGTTGAGGCACAAAGGTGCAAAATAAATTGAAAATAGTTTTGTATCTCTTCGCGGGCTTAGTTATCATCCCCATTCGAACTTATTAGGATAAATGAAAAAACATGTTATTTCGCATTTTAGCCATTACTATTGCCCTATCTCTTTCTGCCTGCTCAAGCTGGGTCTATCGTTTTGACATTCCTCAGGGAAACTTTTTAGAACAAAAAGATATCGACAAGCTTCAAATTGGCATGACTAAAGAACAAGTAAAATTTGTACTTGGTAGCCCTGTTGTTAACGATGCATTTGGCAATGATACATTGCACTATGTTTACTTATTAAAATCAGGTCGAAGTGAAGAGTTTAACGTTAAGAAGAAATTTATCCTCTATTTTGATAATGAATTATTAGCCAGCGCAGAAGGTGACTTTGTCTTAGGTGACAACTTTTACGTTCCTATGGTTAACTAATAAATATTTTAGTCCCATAAAAAAACGGCCTTAATAGCCGTTTTTTTTACTTTAAATTTTGCGAATTTTTAGCTTGCTTTATTTCGACGCGGGTCAACACGACCACCGGTAACTTTATCGGCACGCCCTTCATCTTTTGCTTTTTCAGCTCGGCGTTTTCTAACCTCTTTTGGGTCAGCAATTAAAGGTCGATATATTTCAATACGATCTAAATCTCGCAAAGTATCCGTTAACTTAGCGGCTCGATTCCAAATACCGACATTATTTACGGTTAAGTCTATTTCTTCAAAAACAGATAAAATGCCTGAAGCAATAATACCTTGCTCTAACAAGGTGCCTTCATCGACTAAAAGCGTTAATAGCTCTTGTCTATCGGGTAGTCCATAAACAACTTCTATTTGTATTTTACGTTGAGCAAGTTCTTGCTCTATCTCTATGTTATCAACCATTAGAATGATAAACCTCTTTAGCTCTTTGTGTAAAAGCTTGTACCATATTATTGGTCAAACTTGTAAAAACACGGCCAAATGCCAAATCGAATACTTTACTCGAAAACTCATACTCTAAATGCAAACTAATCTTACAAGCTTCTTTAGATAATTCAGTTAGTTGCCAGTAACCCGTCAACTTTTTAAAAGGACCGTCAACTAAATCGAGTTGCACTTTATTATTACCAATCAAGGTATTCTTGGTGGTAAACCATTTTTTTAGAACCCCCTTCGAAACCATCAAAGCAGCAGTAACTTCATTACCTTGCTGAGAAATTATCTTACTGTCACCACAATTTGGGATAAATTGAGGATAAGCAACAATATCATTAATTAATTGATACATTTGGTCAACGCTATACATCACTAAAGCGCTGCGACTAATTACTGGCATTTATTTTCCTCAACTTTAAAGGGTAATGATAACAAAGCCGTGAGCAAAAGGCATTAAACAGAAAAATTGAAATTAATCATTCAAATATCAATAATTCTCCGTATAATGTTTGCGATTGCTATTTTTGATGGCAAACAAAATGGAAATATAATGGCACAGAAAAAAAAATCAAACAGCAATACTATTGCGTTAAACAAAAAAGCTCGTCATAACTATTCTTTAACTGATAAGTTTGAAGGTGGGATGAGCCTGCAGGGTTGGGAAATTAAAAGTATCCGTAGCGGAAAAGTTAATATTTCTGATTGTTATGTACACGTAAAAAACGGTGAAGCTTATTTACTGGGTGCTGAAATAATGCCGCTCAATGCTGCTTCTAGTCACGTAGTATGCGAACCTAATCGTGACCGCAAGTTACTGTTGAATCGACGTGAATTAGAGAAAATAACCGCAGCTGTAGAGCGTGATGGTTATTCATTAATTGCCACGGCGATGTATTGGAAAGCAAATTGGGTCAAACTCGAATTTTATTTGGGTAAAGGTAAGAAAGACCATGATAAGCGTTCTGATATCAAAGACAGAGAATGGGCTGTTGATAAAGGCCGATTAATGAAAAATAAGAATTTAGATCGATAACAAGTTAACAATTAACACGTTGTTTATTTAAAAGAAGCGCTGTACAATGCGCTTTATAGACTGAATAAGTTTATAATTAAGATGTAAAAACTTTGGGGCGGATCTAGGATTCGACAAGATTCATGAAACCCGAGGTGCATGCCCAGGGGCGGTTTGCCTGGTAAAAAGCCGCAAAACTATAATTGCAAACGACGATACGTTCGCACTAGCCGCTTAGGCTAGCCATCGCCTCAAAAATTCTCCTATTGTTTAGAGGATCGATGGTCACCCCAAATAGGATAGCGAGGGAAGCACGCTTAAGGCTGAACCGCGAAATAGTATTAAGCTCACCATGACGAAGCCTGTCGATTGGCGTCTAATTGGTTAAACAAATAATCGACTAAGCATGTAGTACCAAGGATGTAGGCTTTTTGGACGGGGGTTCGATTCCCCCCCGCTCCACCACATATAGAACGACAGAAGACTAACTAAATCATAGTGTTACGACTACTTACAGACCGTAAAACGACTGCAAATAGATTAAAAAGAACACTTTTAGGACACTCGCCAATAAATACGTGGCTTGTAGAAAGATTTTAGTTAGTTTTCTGTAGTTATTTCTATACTGTTTTTTATCATTAGAACACTCCTAGAACACTTAAAACTCTCTTAATTCATCTTAAAATCATTTTATTATGAGTGTAGTATTCGACTCTATTCTTTAGTTTTAAATATCAAGCTTAATAATATTATCAAACAAGTAAATCAGTATCATTGAACATATTTACTTCAATAAAATATTTTGCTCTCGTTTTAAAATGTTCATTAATTCAGTTCCTACTTTCATCCAATACATAGAGCATAGTTTTATAACTCTAGACACATCATATATAAAAACATTCCACGATCGGCTAAAACATTCATCAACAATATCGTCGTAGCCGTTAAAACATCTATTCGCTAATTCATTTTGTCTCAGCCATTGCCAAACTTGTTCTGTTGGATTGAATTTTAGAGAGTATAGTGGCAATGCAATGATCAAAAAACAATCAAACTTATCCGTTACATTTAATTTATGCTAGGCCGCACCGTCATAAAAAATCAATACATGGTAACCAGTTAGCACTTTTTTGATATCAATTCTAAGTATTTCCCATAACTTCCATGTTCATACATTCTTTTGGATTATATAAAACAGAATAATTTATACTTCTAACAATTACCGATACAATTTATTTTTGATGTAATATAGTTATTACTCAACTCTCGATAACAGTTATTTATGTCAAAAAATTTATTATTTTCTTCTAAAGAATTCAAACAGCTTTTAGATGTTTCAGATTGCGAACTGATGCACATGCGAGTTTCAGGAGAGTTGAAATTTGAAAAAAAAGGAAATGCATTTATATACCAACTCCATGATAAACGATTATTACTAAAGCACCCTATAGCGAATAACTTATTAAATTGGTATCAAGAAAAACACCATATATCCATTGATAACTCCCCCAAAGAAGTAGAGTCAATCAATTCCACTTTAGATCTTGTCGAAACAGTTTTACTACCAGTAAGTAAAAAGTTTGGTGATGTTAGAATCACATACGGTTTTGTTTCACCAGAATTAAACAGATATATTCAAAAAAACAGTCCATCTGGTACATATCCTTCCATTGATCAGCATGCGGCTTCAGAGCTAAATAATTTTAGTAATCATATATGTAAAAGACATGGCTTAGCCTGTGATTTCATTATTAATGGTTATGAAAAGCAAATGGATCAAGTTATGTTATTTATAGTGAATAATTTAGATTTTGATAAAATTTACTATTACGGAAATGATAGACCACTTCATGTAAGCGTTGGGAATGAATCAGAAAGGCACTTACAAATAATGAATGTGAGCGACAAGGGTAGACGTATTCCTGGAAGAAAAGCTTACGGAAATAAAGCTAAAATATTAGCGGAAGAATTAATACAATGAATGAAGAGCAATTTAAAGAATTAGTCAACTCACTTGATGTGGGTAAGAAACTACCTGACTCAATTTATTTTCATAAAGATACATTTTCAGATGTTCCTGATGCATTATCTAAATTCATTAAAATTGTCGCTAAAGCATTGAAAATTGATGATGCTAATTGGAATTTAATAAAAGTCTTTAGAAACGATTTTCGATTATCTCTATTAAATTACCCTTCATTTTTTGAAGATTCATACCCGGCCTTAGAGCAGAGTGTGAATGTTGATTTAAAGAAACTATCTCATCGCGTTACAAGTTATTCAAAACAAGAGAACCCACCCATACTTCACCGAAAAGAAACAATGATTACTAAAGACCATGAATTTCATGATCATTTTTGTATGCTCACCCAAGAAGGTGAAGCAGCTGGACTCTATGAAAATAGCCGTATGATTGGTTTTAAAAGTTCATGGGAGAGATTAATAGAAAAGCATGGATATGAATTAGTCGATGGTCGTTTATTTAGAAGTTCAGCGGTAAATAGCAATGTTGATAACGATAAAGAAATAGATAGGCATAAAACAGCCATAGTTAGGTATGAATTATCAGCCCCCATGAAAACCTTGGCAAAAAATGGCTTCTTGTCAGGTGAATATTCAATATTTGACTATGGATGCGGCAGGGGGGATGACCTTAGAGAGTTAGAAACTCATGGTCTAGATGCGCTTGGTTGGGATCCTAACTTTCGCCCTGACTCAGAAATAGTTAACTCAGATGTAGTTAATATTGGCTTTGTGATTAACGTTATTGAAGATCAAGACGAAAGAATTAGTGCCGTATTAGGTGCATGGGAAGCAACTGGTAAATTGTTAGTAATTTCTGCAATGCTAGCTAATGAGAGCTACTTAGCTCAATTTAAACCATACAAAGACGGTGTTATTACTTCAAGAAACACTTTCCAAAAGTATTTCTCACAAGCTGAATTAAAGTCCTATATTGAAAGAACGCTTGATGATGAGCCTATAGCCATATCTCCCGGTATATTTTATGTATTTAAAGACAAGGCACTAGAGCAACACTTTCTTCAAAATAGACATAAACGCAGTTACCAGTGGCAACAACTAACAGAGCCTAAGCCTGTTAGTGAAGATCAAGCCAGAATACTCTTCACAAAGCACCAAGAACTCCTAGAATCTTTTTGGCTCAGTTGTCTAGCTTATGGGCGTGTTCCAGCTAATGAAGAGTTCGGCAAAAGCGAAGAAATTAAAGAAGTCATTGGTTCCAATAAAAAGGCACTTAAATTAGTAACAGATTGGTTTGGTCAAGATGAGTTAAAGCTTGCAGCAACCATGCGCAAAGAAGATTTACTAATCTACTTTGCTTTAGGTATGTTTGAAGGAAGAAAGCCTTACACACATCTGCCTGATGACCTTAAAAGGGACATTAAGGCTTTCTTCGATACACATAAAATAGCTTTGCACCAAGCGAAGGAGCTATTGTTTGATATTGCCAATATTGAACAAATCACAACAGAGTGCTTAAAAGCTAAAGAGATACTACCTGCATCTAAGTTATCGCTAGAAAACGAACAGCCACACTCCCTTACGATCCATAAAAACTTTATTGATGATTTATCACCTCTACTTAGAGTTTACGTTTATTCAGCATTACAGCTGTATGGTGAGCTAGATGACATTCAACTAATTAAGATACATATCACATCAGGTAAAGTAACCTTATTAGGCTATGAGGGCTTTGAGGACTCCCCACTACCTCAACTAAAAGAACGTGTAAAAATAAAAATGGCAGAACAAGATGTTGATTTTTTTGATTATATTCGCGAAGATAAGCGCCCAGTATTACTAGATAAAATTGAATATATTGATGAAAGTTTTAATGATTTCAAAAAACAAAAGGCGTTTAATAAAAAGCTTAATAAAGAGTTAAAAAACATCTCAACAAATAACATTAACAAACTTCAAATTACTCTTTTATTACCAAATAAAAAAATATTAGGTTATAAAATAATATGACCCTTATCATTTAAATTTTCTAAAACACTTTATTCCAATAGTAGCGCTTATCAACTGCCTTAAATTACAAAAAACACTATTTAACCTGCTATTCAGCTAATAATTTAATAAAAAACAAGTCGTCCACAGCTGTTTCTTCATCATCGTCCATTTCTTTTTTGATCAAGAGAAGTCCACCGTTTGCGTAATCCTCTATTAGTCTTAACACTTTACTAATTTCAGACTTTAATTGAGATTCATCCATATGCTCTATAGCTACCATGTCAAAATCAGATTCAGCAATAGCACATACAAATAGCTGTTCCACTAAGTCTACAGGCTTCCAATTTTCGACTTCCCAAAAACCTTTTGCTAAATCTGAATCCGTAATCTCTAATTTTTTATCTTTATTTAGACCCAGAAAAAAAGCGAACATATAAAACTCATAAACACTAGAAAAAGCTTTTGCTTTAGAGAATTTATTTTCAACACTTCCCCCCCCAAATTGAGCATATGTTTTAATTAATTCATCAAAAGTAGATAAATACCTAGGTTTAAATTTACCAAACTTTTCTTTTAGATAATTCATCAACTTACCTCCTTAATCAACACTTGCAAGTCTGAACGATCTTCTGGATTTCCCTTAGGAAAGTGAGACTTAATTGTATGTATTGACCCAATTTTGAATGCACTATTTTGTTTAAATGATTCTCGTTCGTTTAGATCAATAAAATCATATGTCATAACAATTGATTGCTTAAAATTTTGACTTAATGCTTCATAAAACCCTTCGGAATAGCCTTTAGCCATTTTTGCAGTTGGTGCATCTGAAATCAGAGAGAAGTTCTCACTCCATTTCGCTTTTGAAGTTAAAATAGCGATGATAAGGGATAGTTTAATAAGGATAATATTGCCATCATTATTTCCTGACATAATGTAACCATCGTTATCCACTATTTCAGGTATACAAGTATCATTTGGAAGCATTTTTAATTGAATCTTCCCTGTAATAGCATTGTTTCTACTAGCCATATTTTTAAAAATGCTATTGGCATTTTTTTCCAAATCTTTCACTAACAATAAGTAGACATCTTGCCTAGTAGATTTTGCTACTTTTACTAATGTGGAGAATACTTTGTCTGCATTAATAACAGCTAGTTCAACTTCACCGGTCACTAAATTTTCTAGTTCTTGATTAATAGAAAGTAAGTCTTGTTTCAGATTACTAAGTTTAGAATTTGCTTCAGCAAGCCTCGAAGTGAAAATCCCTTTATTTTTTTCATGTTGTCTGAACTCACTTACAATAGTTTCTGAGTGATCATCTGCCATTAAATTTTCAAAATTATTTGTTATCGATTCAATTTCTGACTTTGATTCATTTATTTCATTTCTAATATAATCTAACTTTGAAAATTCTCCTGCTATTTTTTCTTTTGTTTGTTTGATCGGAATATCTAACCTAAGACTAGATTCATACAACCTTTGGAAATATTGCGAAAAATCTTGTTTAAATAATTTTTTTTCTGGTTCGTTATTTCTTTCTACTAGCCCCTTTATATACTCCCAAGCCTCACTACCTTGTGGGGCTTCCCTATCACACACATGACACCTGCAATCATCTAACATTTTGTTTATGTGAATAGGCCCAGGTACATTTATAGGTAACTTAATAGTTGTGACTGCATTTTCATTGATCAAAGCTTGGTGTTTACCGTTATAACAACTATATTTTTCAGCATATTTCGAAATATGTTTTCTCGAGTTTTTCAATAACCAATAATCTGTGAATATTTTAGAATTGAGAGAAGAATACCTTTGAGTGTATTTTGTTTCTAAATTTTCACATTTATCTTCAAGCGTTTTCTTTCGTGCTTTTAACTCGGCTTTCTTAGTAGCATCACCAATTTGACTTATCAACTCATCAACTTTTATATTGGCTATTTCCAAGTTTTCATCTAAAACGGAAATGTCACTTTCAGTTTTTTTAATAACCATAAGTTTATTTTCATATTTAGTAGTTAATTCTTCCGATTTACCCACATTTTTGCTCAATTTATTCTGGTTTTTCCTCAACTCGGTCGAAGCTTTAGTACTTCCCTTTTCGGTAAGGTTTACAATCTCATCGTATTTACTAATATCTGAAAGTACATTAATTATATGAGTTAAAGCTGACTTATCCGTCAAATCCATAAGACTATCGACCTGCTCACCTTGAAACCACATATACTTTTTAAGGTGGGGGGGAATTACTCTTTTCAATACAGATTCCTCAGACTCACTACATGGAGCCCACCTTGTAGTTTTCTTATCTTCAATAAACAACGAACTGCTTTCACAGGCCCACTCACTCCCATCATCTTTTAACTTTGTAGCATGAAAAAGTCTTGTTAATCTGTACTCTTTTTGGTTAGCCCCAATAGCTGTTAACATAACTTCAGTAGTAGCTGTTTCACCTATTTCACAAGATCTTCTAGTTTTGTCTGATATTAATTGCTCTCCATATAGCTTTGTACTGCTAAATCTACGAGTCGAAGAATCAAAAATTTGGTCATAAAGAACCCAATAGAATGCATCAAATAGTTTGGATTTACCTCCACCATTATTACCTATTATAAGGTTAAGACCCTCGGAAAACTTTAAGCAGTTAACGTCATGTTCTCCGACGTAACATTGAAAATTTTTCATTGATATTTGCTTGATTATCATTGATTACGATCCTTTTCTATAATTTGAAAGTGAATCAATACGCAAATTAATTTGACGTAATGTCATTGGTTGAGTCTCTTTTTTACAAAATGACATAATGAGCGACTTTAAAGATTCTACTACTAGATCATCTGTGCTATCTCTAAAATTCACTTTTAGAAGTGTTTCTTCGTCTAAAGATGAAGCTTGTTTTAATTTATTATTAGCTAAAAACATACTTAACATTTCATTACGATCATAACTCATTGCTTTTCCTCTATCTCTTCTTGAATACCATACAAATCAATATCATACATAGTAGCCACTTCTTCAAACCTTGTCATTGTTGAATAATAATTCCTAGCTAAAGATGCAAAATATACAACTCTTGTCAGTTCATCTTTCATTAATTTTCTTTCAATCTTTATAGTATCTTCATTAGGTGTAATACTTGGAATCACAATCATGTCGTGAATTACAGCTCTAGTTTTATCAGGATGTGTTCTAAGTACCCGTCCACGCCTTTGTATGAACTGTCTTGGATTTCCTGTACTAGAGCAAAAGATAGCAAGTTCGGCTCTTGGTACATCAACCCCTTCATCTAAGCATTTCATGGAAAATAACGTTTTTACAAAACCACTTTCAAACCATGTTAAAACTTGTTCCCTGTTATCAGTTTCGCTTGTATAGGCATAAGCTCTATCATTAGGAAAAATAGTTTCGAATTTATGCAAAAATTTATCTAAAAGGTTGGTTTCATTTTTATACTTATTTTCATATTCATCTCCATCCTCATCATCACCTTCAGGAACGTATACAAAGGAGTTAGAAACAGAAGAATATTTATTATTTTGTTGATTTAAAATTTTTTCAAAGACTTGAAGCTTAGACGCTGCTTTATGAATAATTCTCTTTCTCTCTATAAGCAACATTTGAACAACATTAGATGATTTAAAAACTCCATTATCAAAATCAAAAAACTTTAGCAGTTTTCTACTAATTTCAACATATTTGTCTAGTTCCCACTCATTTAAATATACAAAATGGGGATAGTAGTCATATTGGCAAAGTACACCTTCATCAATAGCTCTTTTCATCGAAAAATTATAGGTGTATGGAGGAAGGGAGTTAAAAACTTCCTCTATAAGACTGTTCCCTTCATCATCAAATTGACGAGTTATAGTTGCAGATAGTGCTATTCTTTTTTCTAGGTGTAACTTTTTTATGATTGCTTTGACTTGAGGACGTCCTAAGTTGTGGGCTTCATCTGCAATGAGTAAAGTAGCGTTTGGTAATTTTTTAAAGTATTTTTGAAAGCTATCATTTGGGAAAGATGAATAGGTTGTTATGAGAATAAACGACTTAGATTTATTAAAAAGTAAGTCTGTAGTCAGTTCATTTAATTGTTTTTTCCAATGACGAAACTCGGAAGATACCGGAATTATTTTTTTGAAATTGAAACCAGAAGCCTCTTCAATCCATTGTTTTAAAAGAGTCTTTCCTGGAACCAAAATAACTGCTTGGTAAACCCCTGTTTGTTTATATTCATTAAGTAGACAATTTAATGATGTGATTGTTTTTCCTGTGCCTGTTGCCATAGCAAATATGCCTTGGCAATTATTTGCTTTCCAATTTTCATAAGCAATTTGTTGATACTCTCTAGGCTTTGAGTTGAATGGAAATCTAGGAGCATTCTTTACTATAATTATTAACTCCTCTAACTCTAACTTATATTTTTCGATAATTTCAGCGTTAGTCGTGACATTAACTCGTTTTATAATATCTAATTCATTCGATAGTAATTCTTGAATTGATTTCTCTTTTCCTATGTTCGAAACAGCATTGAGAATTTTATCACTATCCAAGTATTTATATTTTTCATTCGTCCGATCACATAACCCTATAATATCAGGTCGTTTGTAAGAAACTTTATTTTGTTGGAATGTGCAGCCCCATGAAAGAAATACAGAGATATTTTCTCCATTTTCAAGAATACCATTTGCGGTAAAATTACAACTGCCATCCATAAATATGGTGTTATCATCTTTATCTATAAATATTCCCTGTTTGTAATGTGCCATTTTATCTGGCAATAACATTACAGGAATAATTTCTACTCTCTGTTTTCGTATTAAGTACTTAAGACAATTAATAAATTGAAATGATTCACTAGTAAGAGACTCTTTCAACCAACTTAAATTTGAAAGAAATAACTCATCTATATTTTCTTCAAGAGTGTCACTAAAATCCAGAAGTTGCTTATCGGAACCATATAGAAAATGATTAGTGACTATTTTTATGGTTCCGCCATTATAAATAAATTGGGCGAAGCCATATGCAAGTACCCTTATAGCAGATGAACTGAAGTAACCGAGCTTTAAATATACTGTTTTTGATCTAGGGAAAGCTTGAAGGTAAAACTCTAACGGTAAGTCATCCGAGTCTGAGCTATATTCAAAATTATCAGGAAATTTTATATCTTCAAAAGTCATATCGGCCATTGCATTCCTTTGTCATAATCCTTTTAAAGTGACAAATTAAAATTTGTCACTAATATAAGCAATTGTACTTTAATAAAACACTAACTTTATTGTTCATGATTAAAGAACAAAATATAAGGCATAAGATTACAAACTAAAACCAGCTTTTTTTCAACCAATAGTTTTATAAAAGTTTTAGCACTTGGCTTCTTCTACCTGGAACGTAAACTTCAATTTCATTAGATGCATATAGTGTCAGATATTCATATAAATTAGCTTGAATATCTTTTATGTTTCTTCGGTAAGGAGCAGGGTCATCGCACAACGCATCGTGCAACCAACTTGATATTTGACCAAAACTAGGGTCTCTCCTCTCATTGTGATCAATTAGTATGTTTTTTAGCCAGCAATATACTTTGGAGCTTTTAAATAATAATTGAGCGCTATCAAAATCAGTTTTATTAGCCTCAATTACAGCAAATTCTAGAGCTGAATTTATTAAATATTCTTCGCATATTGCACCTGGCTTAACTAGCGGAAAATCCGATACAAAAAGCTCTTTAATTTTAGGCATAATACTTTCCGGCCAAATGTTAGGTATATTTTGTAAATCTACATTTTCGTAATTATCTATCATTTGTTCCATTTTATTGAGAATTTCTAAAGTTACGTCAATGGAAGCATTTATAATTTTGCGAATAAACTCTTTAGAACTTTCTGATGAGGCTACTTTCGTACACGCTTCAAGGTTTCCTTCATTAACAAGCGCAAGACCTTTACCTGTCATATTAGCTGAACCTGTAAATATCAGGTCTTTGTCTATTTGATAAATTTTCGCATGTAAATTAGGTAAGCACTTAACTGTATAGCCGGATAGTATGCATTGCCTAACGGCTTCAATATTACTAGCTCCTACAATGAAGTCTTTAGGCGAAAATCTACCTACAACACACACAGTTGCATTATTTAAAATGCTTTTTAACCACGAGACTGCTGGCATAGAAACAAAAGCTGAAATAACATTTAGATCTCGGCAATGAGGTATACAATCTTCTAAAGAGGTTACTAGCTCCTCACTTGTCATCAATGAATTCATATATAAAGTACTTTTCAATTAAAATTACTAAAGTTATCCCTAAGTGTTCATATAAAAAATTATGAAAGATTTTATATGAACTATATTAAAATAAACTAGTTATTCAGTTCATATAGATAATTTTTCATCATTTTTCCCCATTGACTTCTGATATCTTCCATTTCAGAACGTGTACTGGCGTTACTATCATCTTCGCATTGAGCCCAAGCTATCAGAACTAACTTTATTAACTCTTTTTTATCATCATCTAGTTGTTCAAACACTTTATAAAATTCATGATTATTATTTAATTGAACAATAATAGATCCAGCTTCGCGTGCAATATCAAAAAAGGCATTCCCTTTGAGGGACTGTTCTATAAATTTCACATTACAGTCATTTTTTATCAGGATTTTAGCAATGCTTTCTGCTTCTTCCTTATCTATACCGTCTCCTTCTAAAGCTATCGCTAATTTACCTTCCTTTTCTTCAGGGGGAATATTCGGGTTGTTAAACTCTCGCTCGGAATCCGTTTGTTTTTGATTGTTTTTTCGCTCATCAGCAACTTTTTTTGCTATTTTTTCAGCGTGAGACAAACCTTTTTCTTTATTTTCTTCACCAGATTTTTGGGGACTATCATCCTTAGCTAATGTAGAAGTATGCTTTTTTAGCTCTGTAATGTTTTTATCTATTTGTACAATTATGTGATGAATCCAATATCTGTTTGATTTTTCTTTCTCAAACTTATCTTTAAACTCTTGGATCTGAGTTTTATCATTAGTATCGTAGCCTTCATTTTCAGCTTCAAGATCTAAATTTATTCGCTCAAAATTAACAACATCTTGCTTATCAAAGGTAACTCCAAATAACTCATCTAGCTCTGGAGTAAATGATATCTCAATTCCAAACCAACGATCCCTAGTATCTAGAGATGTGTATATTTCTTTAGTAATTTTAAGCTCTCTACCTGACCTTACTATAGATATTCCGTTATTTTCTTCTGCTAATTTTCCATATGGAGTTGCCCCCATTGAGCTTGATGAGTTTCGAGCAATTGCCTGATGGATAGTTTTAACAACTCTTGAATACTTAAGTATTACTTCACCTGTAGTCCCATCCTTTAAATTAATTGTTATTGTATGAGGTTCACCAACCTGCTCAAAAAAAGATTCATTTTTATAATCACCTGGAAGTTCGGGCAATATTGTCTTTTTGTAAAGAAAAAGAGGATCATTAACTTGAAATAATTTATTTGTATCTTGCTTCAGAACAACGTCATTAACAAAAGATTTAAACCTAACAACTACCTGTTTTCGATTAATAAAGTGTCGATACATCCTTCCGATTAATTTTTCGGAATGAATATAAAGGGACTTGCTAGTCTTCCAACTAACCCTATCAAGATCACTCCAAATAATGATAGTGCCTTTATCTGAATCATAGTCTTCGCCTATAGCTTCTGACCACATCGCCGGTATATTTTTTGCTACAGCCCCAGGGACCGTTTTTAACTTCCCTGTTTCTATTTCGTCTAAATCTAAATAGGTATAAAAACATTTACCAGATTGCCAACTGTAAACCTCTAAACGCCTACATTGAGAAATGGTTGCACTAGGTAATCCCATTCCGAATTTACCAATACCGCTCGGGTCATCTCGGTTGCTACCACCTCCAAATTGTAAAGCTTGCTGCAAAGTTTCAGGAGACATACCTTTGCCATTATCAAAAATTGCAATTTGGTCTACATATTTTATACGACGTTGCCCTGATGTACTTGATTTATCGATACAAATTAACTGAACAGTGTCTGCCGTTGCTTGAATACTATTATCAATCAACTCTGCAATTGCGTGAGCCGCTGTTTTATAACCACTATCTCTCATTGAAGTAATCGCGAGAGATGCAGGAATGATACTATGTTGAGTCATGATTTTACCTTATTTCGTTCCAATTGGAGTTCCAATGACCAAAAGCTTTATCTAAACTAGTAAACTCTGGGATATTGTCTAGCACTGTATAGATTTTACACTTTTCATTTCCGCCGCTTTTTATTCCACGCATAGCTCTACCGGCCATTTGAGAATAAAGGACTAAAGAAAGAGTAGGCCTAGCTATGATTGCAACATTTGTGCAAGGTGCATCAAACCCGGTGGTTAGAATACCGAAGTTAATCATGATATTAATTTCTCTCTTTTTAAATGCTTCTATTTTATAACGCCGAGATTCATTCGTGTCGTGTTCAGAAGTTAGAACTGCTGCGCGGTAACCTAAACAATTTAATGTTTCAGAAATTGCTATTGCGTGTTTAACATTACAGGCAAAAATGATTATAGAACTTCCATTTTCATGCTCAGTTATAGCTTGTTTAATGATCGCTGAATTTCTTGATGTATGTGTTGATAGATTATCAAGGAGTACTGATAATTCATTTTTTATTTCGTAATCAGAAAACTCTAGGTCTTCGCTGCCATCATAGTCAATCGGTAAATATGTTGGTTCCGCAAGATATTTTTCATCTATCAAATATTGTACAGGTGAGTTGTAACCAGGTATTTGCATTGTAACTTTTTGTTCATTAAAAAAGTCTGATAATTTTTTATCTTCATCTTCATCATTAAATGAACGTCCAGGTGTAGCAGTCAGGCCAATTAAAAACGTCTTATTACCGTTACTCATAATTCTGTTGACGGTATCTTTATATGTATTCGCTATAGCTTTATGAGCTTCATCGAAAATAACTAAAGATGCGTGTTCTAACAACTGTTTGAATTCTTTTTCTTCTTTGCCGTCTTTGCGAGAATTCAATCGCTGTAATCCAGCAACAATAATGCCTTCTTTTACACCTGTAAGTGTTTTTTCGGAATCTGAATAATACAAATATATGCTAGTATCTCTATTTCCTAATGAAGACCAAGCCTTATTAAACTCTTTATACGCTTGCCCACAAAGCTCTGCGGAGTCTGCTAACCACACAACCAAACCGTTCTCATTGTTACTCAAATGATTACATGCAACACTCATCGCTGTTCTAGTTTTTCCTGCCCCCGTAGGTAAGTGAATTAGTAGCCTATCTTGTTCTGTTTTTTCAATAGACTCAATCACGCTTCGAACAATTTTTCGTTGGTATGGATAGAGGGGGTATTTCGGAGAAGATAAGACAACATCTTTTGTTTTATTAAAAGCGTCAATCGAACTTTTATAATCCTTTTCTAAGCCAAGGTAAGCCGAAAATTTTATTAATGCACTTTGTTCTGTTAATAAATACGTCTTTAAAAACGTCCACAAATCCGAGCTATCAATAGTTATATCAACGATACTACTGACTAATTTTTTTGCTTCTTCTTCTTTCATTTGGTTTATGAGCTGATTACGTAACTTATTATTGGATACAAATTCAATAGAGTATTTATTTGAAACAGTTTGAATGAGTTCTATTTTTTTTAGTTTTCGTTTTAAATAGGATTCAGAAATATCAATAGAGGAGCTAGTAAGTTGCGTCTGTATCCATGAGTTAGAGCAGCGAGAGAGTAATTCTAAAAGCACAATACCTAATTCCTTTAAGTAAGTAAGTTAGTCACAAATTAAATTAATAATCTATCTAAACATATAATTTA